>DATDBV010000132.1:0-23244 GCA_036524715.1 Nakamurella sp.
GCGAGCGTCCCCGCCGACCTGGCCGTGCACCTGATCTGCGACAACTATGGAACCCACAAGACGGCCGCTGTGAAAACCTGGCTTGCCGCTCACCCACGGTTCCAGATTCATTTTACCCCGACGTATTCCAGCTGGCTCAACCAGGTCGAGCGGTTCTTCGGCTTCGTCACCGAGGACTTGCTCCAACGCAGCCACCACGACAGCGTCCAGCAACTTGAAGCCGACATTCGTAGCTGGATCAAGGACTGGAACACCCACCCGAAACCCTTCATCTGGACCAAGAACGCCGACGAGATCCTCGAATCCCTCGGACGCCTATTGCAACGAATCTCCGGCGCAGGACACTAGGGGGCCTCATCCTGATGATGAGACCCCCTAAATTGTGGAGCCCTTGCATTCACCTCCCGACCCGGCTCGCCCCGCTCCGCATAGAGCCCCCGTGCCTCCGACCTGGGTGTCGGTCCTCTGCTTGGCCGCTCCTCCCTGTGTGTGGATGTCCCAGTGGGGTGGTTTTTGCGTCGCATCACTAGTCTAACCGGCGTCGCATCCGGACTCAAGCTTCCGTCGCAAGATTGTCGCATGTAGTTCGCAAGTCGCTGAAGGAGTGCAGATCATGTTGGTTCCAAGAGGGTTCATCGATGTCCACGGGTCGCCGGGCCCCGTATTCAGGGAGGGTCCAACGCCATTTGGTCGGAGTGTCCAACGATGACGAGTCGAGGAGTCATTCGCCCGACCGCGAAGAGGTTCTGATCAGCTTGAACCAGGTCGGTTCAGCCGGGTTCAGCCGGGGCCCCACACGTTCCCCCACCGTCGCCGGCGAGCTTGCGGGTCGCGACCCACATAGGCCCCTGGTTGAACCGGGGCAAACCACCGTTCCCATCCTCACCACGACCCACGGCGCCCTACGGCGGGGGGGTAGTTTGACTCAGCCGCGGGGAGCTGATGGTTTCGTGGGCCGCGTCGGCGGGGCTCGGCCCACGAGGTCGCGCCGGCCTCCAACCGGCCCCCAGGTCACGTCTCATTGTCCGTCCGTCTCTGGTCGATCGCGTCCTGTGAACGGCACGCCATCTCTCGTAAATCTTGGATTCGAGGTTCTAGGGACAAACACGGATCGATGAACTGAGTCCTTGGTCCAGTCAAATGAAACTGTTCCACCCGTAGGCGTTACGCCGATGAACGAAACCGTGGAGTCTGGACCGAATTCCGCGCGCGTGAATGTGATAGACCCGCCGGAGATCTCCGCTCCTCGGAAAAGTAGATCTCCGCGCTCGAAGCGCGACTCGTTGAAGGTTACACTTCCGGCAGATATTCGCATTCCGAGCAGAAGTGATGATCCAGCGAAAGTGCAGTCGTCGAAAGCGACGGTTCCTTCGACGCTGGCAGAACCAAATGTAATCTCTCCCCCTCGGAACTCCGCAGAGTAGAAAGGAACAAAGCTGTTTTGGTCGAAAGTTGCGTCCTTGAATGAAACAGAACCCCCAACGAATTGGGCGCCACTAAAATCAACCTCGCCTACGAACTTGACCGAGTCGAATTGTATTGTTCCGCCGACGAAATGCGCCCCCGCGAAGCTAACCCGTCTAGCGTCGAACCTCGCGCCTGTGAAGTCACCTCCGTCGAACACCGCACCCGAAAGATTCAAGTCGTAGCCGATCCAGGGAACGCGTGCGGATTCATGCAGGTGGGAGCGCAGGACGCTGATGATTGCCATGCGGACCTCGCGATCATTTGGCAGATACGCGTGGGTCTTCGACTCGCGATTACTGACATCGGCAGTCGGCCAAGTTCGTTCAGTTATGGCCTCCTTAAGGGCGCCACTCGTTGGGTCGTATGGGAGACGAAGGTAGGCGCACAAGACATCGATGCACTGTTGTCGTTGATGATCCCAGTCGTCAGCGAGCGCCGCCATGGCGTATACCCCGGCTAGGCGTTGAACGGCGGTCGGTGCGCCGAGTTGTTCCGCTGTCGCCCCATATCGCGATTGAAATGCGCTTTGATCTGCGCGACGATCCTGTCGTTCTCTAATCTCCGAATCTCGACTGATCTGCTGCGCGAGCTCTTGCCTTCGAGTCTGCTCGGCGCTCTCTCGATGAGCCTGTTCACGCCGACCTTCATGTAGTTCCCATTCGTGGGTGCGCTGGCGTCTATAGCCGACATACGCTGCCGGCAAGACCCCTAAGGCGGCGAACCCGAATACAACGGTGCGCGTTATTTCGAACCACTCGTCAGATTTGTCTGGGCGACCGCTGAAATCCCAAGCGAGGACCCAGAGCGCGCCCAGCAGGCTCGCGCCGATCAGGAATGCGCGAAGTATAGCGACCCATCCTACGGGCCTCGGAGGGTCGCCGAGATTGACGTACTGGTTGCTGCCCGAAGACCCGGGTTGTGATGGTCCCATTTCCTGTATGTTGTACCATATACCACATTCAAGGCGACTAAGCAGGTACGAATGACGCCCGTAGCGCCATATCGGTAGCCTTCGTCGCTGATCGCTTGGGTTGATGGTGCTCGCGATCGGTTCGACCGAACGCCCGCGATGCGCCTCGGCCCCGCCTCGGCCGGTTGGATCGAGTGAACGCCGTGCGGGGCGATTGCCCGCCCACACCCCGCACACCGTTCAGTCGGCGCCAGAACTCCGGGCCAGTTTCTCGGAGTCTGGTCTCCTGCCGGTATCCCGCACACCGGTCGATCACGCAAACCGGAAGGAACCCCCCTTGGGCCGGCAGCAGCGGAAGCCGCCCCTCCTCGTGGCAACTCGCCACCTCGGCCGCCCCGGACGCGTCAGCGACGACAGTGCCGATCGTTCGCTCGGCCAGCCTGCCTCACGTCCTGATGGTTCGCTCGGCAAGCATCGCTCACTGCGGCCAGGGTAGGGCCACGGGGACGGCACGGGCATCATGAGCGCGTGACGTCGACGTCGCGCGATCGGCAGACCGACACCTGGCGACCGCGGTCCCGGGTGTGGGACGGCGACCGCGCGGTCGGCATCGACCGCACGGTGGCCGAGATCGCCGAACTGCAGACCCGAGACCCGTCGGCCCGGGCCTGGTGGTGGGTGCCGCGCACCCGGGAGGCGCTGGGCCCGACCGCGACGCTGTTCGAACTGGACAGCTACGCCATCGACGACGTGCTGTCCGACCGGGAGCCGCCCAAGGTCGACACGGTGGACCGGTCGGTCGTGCTGATCGCCGCCCTGGTCTCCTACGACCCGCACACCGACGAGTTGCACCGGGACCGGGTGGCCGTCCTGGCCACCGATCGGATGCTGGCGCTGGTCGCCGACGATCGGGTCGCCGGGCCGCTGACCGGCCGGCTGTCCGACAACTCCGCGGCGTTGGCCGACGACGGCATCGCCGCGGCCCTGCACGTGCTGCTGGACGTGATCGTGCACACCTCCAGCAAGGCGTTGCTGGCGATGGAGGACGCCGCGGACGAGTTGACCACGTCGCTGTTCGACGACAAGCCGATGAATCGGGCGGATCAGCTGCGGGCGTTCCGGATCCGGCAGTCGATCGCCGCGTTGCGCCGGGTGACGGCCCCAATGGCCGAGATCATGCTCGACGTGGCCGGCGCGGCGTCGCGGCCGCCCGCCGACGACGATCCGCTGTCCGATCTGCTGCATGGCGGCGTGGCCCGCCGGCTCCAGGACGTGTGCGACCACGCCCAGCACGCCGCCAACGAGACGAACTCCCTGCGCGAGATTCTCAGCTCGGCGTACGAGACGAACCTGGCGCTGTCCGACGTGCACCTGAACGTGATCATGAAGAAGCTGTCCGCCTGGGCGGCGATCATCGCGGTGCCGACGCTGATCACCGGCTTCTTCGGGATGAACGTGCCCTACCCCGGCTATGGCGACGGCCGCGGCTTCCTGGCCGGGCTGGTCGTCATGGTGCTGGCCGCGGTGTCACTGTTCGTCCTGTTCCAGCGGAAGGACTGGTTGTGATCGCCGCCTCCGCCGCGGAATCCGGGCGCCCGAGCGAGGTCAGCCGATCCAGCACCCGGAAGAACCCGTAGCCGGCCGCACCGATGATCGCCGGTGGGAACACCCAAGGCGCGCACACCACGGCGATCAGCCCGGCGGCGGCCTGCCGGCCCCACAGCGCCGCCGCCGGGACAGGCAGCGCAACGGCAACGATGGCGGGCAACCCCCACGACCCGAGCACTGCCGGCCAGCCATCCGAGCCGGGCATGGCGGGCCACCCCCACCACAATCCGACGACCGCCAGCACTGCGGCAACGATCCCGACCAGCGCGAGGAGGCACCAGAATCCCAGTCCGATCCGCTGGGCCGTCCGGTATCTCGGCGCGCTCCAGCGGGTCCGGAACGCGACCGCTGTCCACATCAACCACCGCGTCAGCAAGCTCACGCCCGACGCCTGCAACATGAATCGGAGGTACCGGTCGGCGTCGGTGTCCCGCCAGCCGTCCGGCGGCTCGGTCCAGCCGATCAGCCGATCGTGGATCAGCACCGCCGGGGTGTGCGCACCGTAACTGGTCAGCAGCCACCGGAACAGCCTCGGCACCGAAGCCAGGTCGGTGTCGGGTAGCTGATCGGGCCGCAGTTCGATGATGTCGCCGATCGTGTCCTGGTGGATCCTCCCCTTTTCGACGAACTTGTTCAGGCCCGTGTCCCTGGTGAAGATGATTCGACTCTGCAGGGCGAAGCTGTCGTCCCCCGTCTGCTCGAGCAAGATCCGACTTCGAGGATCCGGGGTTGTCTGGCCCGCCGGATTGAAGATTTTGAACGCCCGGCTCCACGCCGGCGGCCGATCGTTGGACTTCGGATTCCTCTGCAGCATTCCGACCCCTCCGATTCGGGCATGCCCGCTGCACGCCACAGAAGTCAGGATCAATCGCCCATTCGGTTGGATACATCGGCATGCGCCGAGGCGACAGCCGACCCGGTCGGCAGGTCGTGTCCGCAGGGTGACGCGTCATTCGGTGCAGCCACGTGTCCGGTCGTGCGCGGCCAGCCGATCCGGCCGCCACCCGATGCCGCGCCAGGCGCCGGGCATCTCCAAATTGTCCCGCGGGCGTCAGGCGCGAACGGTCAGCCCGACCTTCTGGAACTCCTTCAGGTCCGAGTAGCCGGCCTTGGCCATCGTCCGGCGCAACGCCCCGAACAGGTTGGTCCGCCCGTCGGCGCCCAGCGCCGGCCCGAGGAGCAGCTGATCCAACGGAACGTCGGCCGGCCCGACGGGGGCCGCGAAACCGCGCGGCAGCACCGGGTGCGCCGCGGTGGTCGGCCAGTACCAGCCGGCCGCCGGCACCTGCGCGGCCCAGGTCAGCGGCTCGCCCAGCATGACCGCGTCGGCCCCACAAGCGATGGCCTTGGCGATGTCGGCACTTGACTCGATCCCCCCGGCGGCGATGACATGCACGTATCGTCCGCCGGTCTCGTCCAGGTAGGAGCGGCGGGCCGCGGCCGCATCGGAGATCGCGGTGGCCATCGGCACCGCGATGCCCAAGACTTCGTCGGTGGTCGTGGTGTTGCCGTGTCCGGTGCCGACGATCACGCCGGCCGCCCCGGTTCGCATCAGGTGGGTGGCGGTCTTGTAGTCCGAGCAGCCGCCGACGATCACCGGCACGTCCAGGTCGGAGATGAACGATTTCAGGTTGAGGGCGGCACCGTCCGCCCGGACGTGCTCGGCCGAGATGATGGTGCCCTGGATGACCAACAGCTCCACGCCCGCCGCGATCACCGGCCCGGCCAGCGTGGCCGCGTTCTGCGGGGAGAGCCGCACGGACACCGTGCCGCCACCGTCCCGGAGCGTGTGGACGGCCTCCGTCAGCAGGTCGACGGACACCGGTTCGGCGTACACCCGCTGGATCTCGGCGATCATCTCGTCCGGATCGTCGGCGGCCGCCCCCCGCTCCAACAGCTCGTCGATCACCTTCTGCGGGTCGGAGTGCCGGGCCCACAGACCCTCGCCATCCAGCACCCCCAAGCCGCCCAGCCCGGACACCGCCGAGGCAACCGACGGTGACACGATGGCGTCGGTGGGCTGGGTCATCAGCGGCATCTCGAACCGGTAGGCATCGATCTGCCAGGCAATCGAGATGTCCGACGACGACCGGGTGCGCCGGGACGGAACGATGCTGATGTCGGCCAGTTCGTAGGTCGAACGCGCCGTTCGCCCCATGCCGATTTCGATCTCGGGCACCGTTCCTCCTCGGGTACGGGCCTGCAAGGAAGGGCCCGGCGGCAAGGGTAGGCGATCATGTCCGTCGGCGTCGCCACGATCTGACGACCTGGACAAGGTATCTGTCTAGGAGCGGATCGGTCGCGCCAGCGCGCAAGCAGGGCGTGCCCGACGACCCACATCGACCACGCAGCCCGCAACGCCATGCGCAGGGTGAAGATGGACGAGGACCTGAGCGACCTGCACGCGGTCGCGTTCGCGGCTGAAGCCGTCCAAGCCGACGAGGCACGCCTCGACAACGCCGTCCGCAGCGCCCGCCGACACGGCCGTTCCTGGAATCAGCTCGCTGTCGCTCTCGGCGTCACCCGACAGGCAGCACGGCAGCGGTTCGCCGACAAGGTCACGGGGTAGCTCGACGCGCGGTGATGCTGAGGTTGGTTGTCCATTCGACACGACCCGCTCGGTGCCAGGGGGTAAGGGGAGTCAGCGGTCGATGTAGTTGGGCGCCTCGGAGGTGATGGCGACGTCGTGCGGGTGCGACTCCCGGAGCCCGGCCGAGGTGATCCGCACCAGCCGAGCGCCCTTGAGCTGCTCGATGGTGGCCGACCCGGTGTAGCCCATGGCCGCCCGCAGGCCGCCGACGAGCTGGTGGGACACGTCCTGCAGCCGCCCTCGGTAGGGCACCCGACCCTCGATGCCCTCGGGCACCAGCTTGTCGTCGGAGAGCACGTCGTCCTGCGAGTACCGGTCCTTGGAGTACGACCGGGCCTCGCCGCGGGACTGCATCGCGCCGAGCGAACCCATCCCGCGATACGTCTTGTACTGCTTGCCGCCGACGAAGATCAGCTCGCCCGGCGATTCGGCCACGCCGGCCAGCAGTGAGCCGAGCATCACGGTGTCCGCACCCACCGCGATGGCCTTGGCGATGTCACCGGACTGCTGCAGGCCGCCGTCGCCGATCACTGGAACACCGGCCGGCCGACACGCCTTGGCCGCCTCCCAGATGGCGGTCACCTGAGGCACGCCGATCCCGGTGACCACCCGGGTGGTGCAGATCGAGCCAGGGCCGACCCCCACCTTGACCGCATCGGCGCCGGCGTCGACCAGCGCCTGTGCCCCGGCCCGGGTGGCGATGTTGCCGCCGACGATATCCACCCGCGCGCCGATGTCGTGCCGCAGCCGGGCAACCATCTCCACGACCCGCCGGGAATGACCGTGCGCGGTGTCCACCATGATCACGTCGACGCCGGCGTCGGCCAAGGCCATCGCCCGCTTGTACGACTCCTCGCCGACCCCGACGGCCGCGCCGCACAGCAACCGGCCGTCGGCGTCCTTGGTGGCCTGTGGGTACTGCTCGGTCTTGACGAAGTCCTTGACGGTGATCAGCCCGCGCAGCTTGCCGTCGCCGTCGACCAGTGGCAGTTTCTCGATCTTGTGCTTGCGCAGCAGGCCGAGCGCGGCCGAGGCGCTCACCCCGACCGGCGCGGTCACCAGCGGCATCTTGGTCATCACCTCGCGCACCGGGCGGGACGTGTCCACCTCGAACCGCATGTCGCGGTTGGTGATGATGCCCAGCAGGTGGCCATCGGCATCGGTGACCGGCACCCCGGAGATGCGGAACTTCGCGCACAGCGCGTCCGCCTCGGCCAGCGTGGCATCCGGCCGGCAGGTCACCGGGTCGGTGACCATTCCGGCCTCGGATCGTTTGACGATCTCCACCTGCGACGCCTGGTCCTCGATCGACAGGTTCCGGTGCAGCACACCCAGGCCGCCCTCGCGGGCCATCGAGATGGCCATCCGGGACTCGGTGACGGTATCCATCGCGCTGGACACCAGCGGCACCCGCAGCCGGATGTTGCGGGACAGCCAGGTGCTGGTGTCGGCCTCGCTGGGCACCAGGTCGGAGGCGTCCGGCAGCAGCAGGATGTCGTCGTAGGTCAGCCCCAGGGTGGCGAACTTGTCCTCCATCGCGACGACGGGGGCGCCGTCCATCCCGCGTGACAGCGGTTGCTGCGTGACCGACATTCCACCGACCTCCCGCCGACCTGTGCTGCGGGTCCACACCGAGAGTCCCGGCAGCTCCCGAGACCATCCTAGGTGAGCGATCCCGGGTGCGGACGCACACCGGATCGGCTCACCCGGCGCCCTCGGTGTCGACCGGCGTCGCGTCCGGCTCGCCGTCCGCCGGCGCGGCATCGGACTGCGCCGAAGCATCGACGTCGCCCGATCCGGCCGCGCCGGGCGTCGACTCCTCGGACGACGGGTTCGACGAGGCCGGTGGCGGGCTGGGCGCCGACTGCTGCGGAGCGCTGGGCGGGGTGGACGCCGTGGTTCCGGACGAGGACGACGTCCCGGGATCCACGGGAGCGACCGCGGGTGGCGGGGGCGTCGGCGGTGACTCCGGGTCCGTGACCAGGGCCGAAGGGCCGGTCGAGCCGCCGAGCGCCCCCGTCGAGGACTGGCTGTCGGATCGGGCTGCGACGGAGGTCGAAGTGCCAACGGGTGCGGCCGGGCCGGAGCCCGCCGGTTGACGGCCGTCCGGCTGTTGCCCGCCGACGGCGGTGACCGGGATCGGCGCGGCCACCGTCTCGCCGGTCACCCGCGCCGGTGCGCTCCCGGATGGCACGCTCGCCGACTGGGTCGCCCCGCCGGTCAAGAGTGTCGTCGAGACCGCAGCGGCCCAGGGCCCGGCGATCGGGGGCCTGTTGCCCTGCGTCGGCGCGGCTGCCACCCACAGGGCGACCAGGTCCTGTTGCAGGTGGTCGTGTTCGGCACCCCTTGGCAGGATTCGCAGTTCGTCGGCCGCCCGCCACAGGGCCGCCTGGGCTTCCCTGGTCCGCCCGGAACCCAACGCCGTGCGGGCCTCGTCCAGGGAGGTCCGGGCCGCGCCGGCCGATTCCATCGATGCCGCCCGATCGGGCAACAGGGCCCGGGTGACCGGCCAGAACGGGCTGTCCGGATCCGCGTCGGCGGCCCCGATCGTGGCGGATCCGACGACGACCGCGCCGATCGCCGCCGCGACGGCCAGCATCGGGCGCAACGAACGGGGTCGCCGTACCCGCCTTGACCCGGACACCGGCCTGGACACCGGCCCGACCACCGTCGGCACCGGCGGGAGAGGTCGGTGGGTCAACTCCGTCCGCCACTCGTCGAGCAGGTCGAACAGCGGTTCACCCTCGATGCGGCTCCGGTGTCCTCCCGACGCCCGGTTCGCACCTGTGCCGCCGGTGGACTGGCCGATCGTCCATCGGTCGCGTCGAACCTGGTCGATCCACGAGTCGTCCGCGAGCACCCGATCGAGATCGACCACGGGTGAATCGGGGTCGACCGGGCGCCGCCCGGGCCGGCGGGCCATCAGCTCAGGCGCTCGGCGAGCGCCGTGCGGCTGCTCAGGCGCTGCCGCAGCTTGGCCAGGGCCCGGTGCTGGGACACCCGGACCGCGCCGGCGGTCATGCCCAGGGCGTCCGCGGTCTCGTCGGCGGACAGACCCGCGACCACCCGCAGCCGCAGGATCTCTTGCTGCACCATGGGGAGGTGGCCGAGCAGCTCGTCGACGACCGCCACGGCGGAGGACGCCACCACGAACTGTTCGGGCCCGCCCTCCGTGGACGCGACGTCAGGCAAGTGGGCCACCGGCGTCGACCTGGTCCGGGCGGCGGACCGGTGCGCATCGGCGACCTTGTGCGAGGCGATTCCGTACACGAAGGCCAGGAACGGTTTGCCCTCGCGACGGAACGTGGGCAAGGCCGTGAGGATGGCCAAGCACGCCTCCTGCGCGATGTCGTCCGCCGTCGCCAGGGACCGCGGGCCGACCGACATCCGGGAACGGCAGTAGCGCGCCACCACCGGAAGGATCCGGCCGATCAAGAGTTCGATCGCCACCGGATCACCACCGACCGCCCGGTCGACGAGTTCGTCCGGCCCGGCTTGGTCGTTGATGTCCGATGACTGCTCATTCATCGCGCCTGACGGCACCCCCGTTACATCGCGTGAGTCGCGACCGTCATCCGTCCCAGAATGCCGCGCAATCGCCACCTCATGGTAGCGACGCCCAGCCCCATCCCAGCTTGGTTCCACCGTTCGGCGCAGTGCCCGCCGGCCGGCGTGACGCAGCGCGCAGCACCCGTCGATGATCGACCCAGGCGAAGCGTCGGCGTCAGGCGACGAATCCGCGGCGGAAACCGAGTGCGACGGCCTGAGCTCGGTCCCGCGCACCGAGCTTGCGGAAGAGCCGGCGGGCATGTGTCTTCACCGTGTCCTCCGAAAGGAACAGTTCGCGCCCGATCTCACCGTTCGACTGCCCCTGACTCATCCCCCGCAGCACCTGCATTTCCCGTTCGGTCAGCGGTGCCTCCCCATCCGGGGCGTCGCGAAGCGCGGGCAGTCGGGGCGTGGTCAGGGTGTCGGCGAGGGCCGCGACGATCTCGGGCTGGGTGGCGTCCCAGCGCAGAAACCCGCGTGCGCCGCAGGCGATGGCCGCCGCGATGGACGCCGTGTCGTCCGGCGAGCCGAACACGATCACCACCGCCGACGGATGCACGGCCAGCAACCGCCTGGTCGCCTCGATGCCACTGGTCAGGGCGCGCTGCGTGCCGATCAGCACCACATCGCTGGGTTGGCGGCCGTAGCGGGCCAGCAATTCGTCCCCGCTGGCCACGCAGTCGATTCCATCGACCGACGGGACCGCACCCATCACCCGGGTGAGCCCGTCACGAGCGCTTCGGCGCTCATCACAAATCAGGACGCTGGTCACGACACTCCCCCTGCAGACGGTGTGAATACTACTTGCCCTCGGACGGTCGACGGAATGAGGGAGCCCCCGATCGGGCGTGTCAATACGCCGATCGGCCCGTCGCTCCGTGTGCCTGACCGCTGGTGGCCGTCCACGGACGGGCGATCCGGGCCGGCGCCGCCACACCCGATGACGATCTGCACCGTACGTAGCGTGCTCGTCACCAACCGTCGAGCGTTGCGTCGGACCGATGCCGCCGACCCACGGTGACGCAGTTCACACCCGGCGATGCGGGGTCGGGCCGGCGCCGGGGGGCCGACAACGATGACGCCGCGCATCCCGGGGACGATCTCAAGATCGACAAAAAACATGATCAAGGTCTTGTCGCGGACGCGGGAGGGCTCTAGGGTCTGGAGATCAACAGCGTCGCGATCAGCGCAGATCCGATTTCGAGACGCCACGAGGCAGGCACTTCCACCCCCTCCGACGGGGCCGGGAAGCGCCCGATCGTGGCATCCGGTCGACCGCGCCCCGATCCCCGGCGCTGTCAGCCGGAGCGACCGAGGCATCAACCAGCACCGCCCTTGACGGAGCCGTTCAATCGAGCGCCGAAACCGGTGGCGCGCATTGCTGAAGAGGGGATCGACGTGGCGGACACCAGGCGCCTTCCCGGACCGAATGCGGATCTGTGGGACTGGCAACTGCACGCAGCCTGTCGTGGTATGGCCAGTTCGTTCTTCTTCCACCCCGAGGGTGAGCGCGGTCCGGCTCGGGCCCGGCGCGAGGCACAGGCCAAGGCGGTCTGCTTCCAGTGCCCGGCGATGGCTGCCTGTCGCCAGCATGCGCTCAAGGTGCACGAGCCGTACGGCATCTGGGGTGGGCTGTCCGAGAGCGAGCGGGCGCAGATGCTCACGCTGACCGGCGCGCATTGAGCCTGTCCGGCATCCGGCCTCGCGATCCGCCGACGGCCGGCGTCGACGTGACGTCCACGATCGGTCGTTCACCATCGCCCCCCGGCGTTGTCGTTCGAACGTCTGCCCGCTCCGTGCTGGCGCCGCAGTCGGCGGTCACCCGGCGGGCGCTCCCTTGGCGGCGAACCGGCGACGACGGCCACACGGGCCGCCGACACACCCTCCATCACTCGATGGTAGTGCTCCGATCGGGGTTTTGAACACTCTTAGCGGATACGGATTGGTTCCAATGAGTGAAATTGACCCCGGCCGAGGGCATGGCACCCCCAAGGATCGTCCTCAGGCTGCCCCGCACGAAAGCCGACAGGCCGCCCCGACGAGATGTCGGAGCGGCCTGTTCGTCGGCCGGTGCCCAGGTCAGCGGCACCGACCGCGGCGGTTCTTCGACCGGATCAGTGACCGTGCCCGTGATGGCCATGGCCGGCGTGGTCGTGCTCGTCCTCCGGGATGTCGGTGACGGTCGACTCGGTGGTCAGGAACATGCCGGCGATCGACGCGGCGTTGGCCACGGCCGACTTGGTCACCTTGACAGGGTCGATGATGCCGGCCTTGACCAGATCGACGTACTCGTCGTTGGCGGCGTCGTAGCCCTCGCCCCGCGGCAGGTCCGCGATGTGGTTGACCACCACGGCGCCCTCCTGACCGCCGTTGGCGGCGATCCAGAAGGCCGGCGCGAGCAGTGCCTTGCGGACGATCGCGACACCGGTCGCCTCGTCGCCGGAGAGCTCGGACTCCAGGTCGGCCAGCGCGGCCGCGGCGTGCACCAGCGCGGACCCGCCGCCGGCGATGATGCCCTCGGCGACCGCGGCCTTGGTGGCGTGGACCGCGTCCTCGATGCGGTGCTTGCGCTCCTTGGCCTCGATCTCGGTGGCCGCGCCGACCTTGATCAGCGCGACCCCGCCGGCCAGCTTGGCCAGCCGCTCCTGCAGCTTCTCCCGATCCCAATCCGAATCGGTGCTCTCGATGTCCTTGCGCAGCTGGGCGGACCGATCGGCGACCGCCTCGGCCGACCCGCCGCCGTCCAGGACCGTCGTGGTGTCCTTGGTGACGACGATTCGCCGAGCACTCCCGAGTACTTCCAGGCCCACCTCGGCCAGCTTGAGGCCGACCTCTGAGGAGACGACCTCGGCGCCGGTGACGATCGCCAGGTCCTGCTGGAATGCCTTGCGTCGGTCGCCGAAGAACGGCGCCTTGACCGCGACGACGGTGAACGTCTTGCGGATCGCGTTGACCACCAGGGTGGACAGCGCCTCGCCCTCGACGTCCTCGGCCACGATCAGCAGCGGCTTGCGGGCCTCGAGCACCTGCTCCAGCAGGGGCAGCAGGTCGGCCAGGGCGGAGATCTTCTCCCGCACCAGCAGCACCAGCGCGTCCTCCAGCACGGCCTCGGCGGCCTCCGGGTCGGTGGCGAAGTAGGGCGAGAGGTAGCCCTTGTCGAACTGCACGCCGTCGGTGAATTCGAGCTCGGTGGTCAGCCCCGAGTGCTCCTCGACGCTGACCACGCCGTCGGCTCCGACGTGCTCCAGGGCATCGCCGAGCAGTTCGCCGATCACCTCGTCGCGGGAGGCGATCGTGCCGACCTGGGCGATGGCCTTCCGGTCTCCGGCCACCGGGGTGGCCCACTCGGTGAGCAGCTCGTTGACCCGGTCGGCGGCCTGGGCGATGCCCGAGCGTAACGCCATCGGGTTGGCGCCGGCGGTGACGTTCCGCAGCCCCTCCGCGATGATGGCCTGGGTCAGGATGGTCGCGGTGGTGGTGCCGTCACCGGCCACGTCGTTGGTCTTGGTGGCCGCCGTCTTGGCCAGCTGCGCCCCCATGTTCTCGTTCGGGTCGTCCAGCTCGATGTCGCGGGCGATGGTGACGCCGTCGTTGGTGATGGTGGGGCCGCCGAACTTCTTGTCCAGCACCACGTACCGGCCGCGCGGCCCGAGGGTGACCTTGACCGCGTCGGTGAGCTTGTCGACGCCGCGCTGCAGGGCCGCGCGGGCGTCGGTATCGAAGCGGATCTGCTTCGCCATTTGTTGTCCAGTCCTGTTGTCAGCTCAATGGGTGTCTCGATGGGGTCGTGATGCCCCCGTCTGCCACGGCCGCCGGGCGCGCGCACAGATGACCGCGCCCCGGCCGCCCGCCTGGGGCGGGCCGCCGGGGCGGGTGTGATCACTTGACCGGCCGGTGCGAGCGGATGCTCGGCGACCGGCCGGCACTACTTGCTGACCTTGGCCAGCACGTCACGCGCGGACAGGAGCAGGTACTCCTTGCCGCTGTACTTGACCTCGGTGCCGCCGTACTTCGAGTAGATGACCACGTCACCCTCGGCAACGTCGATCGGAATGCGCTTGCCGCTGTCGTCGTACCGGCCGGGGCCGACCGCGAGAACGGTGCCCTCCTGCGGCTTCTCCTTGGCGGTGTCCGGGATGACGATGCCGGACGCGGTCGTCGTCTCGGCCTCGTTGGCCTCAACGAGGATCTTGTCCTCGAGCGGCTGGATGTTCACGCTCGCCACGGTGTGACCTCCCCCTTCTGGGGTTCGCTTCGTGCGGCTGCCGCCCCAGGGAGCTGCAGCCTGCTGAATTTTCTTTGTCCCGGCGCGGTTCGGGCCCGTCGTCGCGGGTGCCGGGCCGTCACTGAGCCGTTCAACTAGCACTCTAGCCATGCGAGTGCCAGGTCTCAACCATTGGGGGCGGTGAATCCGCGTTGCGCCGGCGGGGGGCCGGGTCGGGGGCGGATCAGTGGGACGCGTCGGCGAGCGCGTTCCGCAGCCGGTGCAGGTCAACAAGGACCTCGTGCACGCTGCCGTCGGCCACGTGCGCGTCGTACCACTGGTTGTCCAGGTCGATCTCGATCCGCACCAGGGTGGCCTCGGCGGCCAACCGGCGGCCCGGGGTCAACTCGGTGTCGACGAGCCGCAACCAGTCACGCAGCGACTCCTCGTCCGGGGCTCCGTCCAGCAGGTCCGGCTGGTATTCGGCCAGCAGCAGGGTGATCGCGGTGAGCGCGGCGTCCACCTCCTCGGTCGGCAGGCTCGAACCGGCGGTGGTCACCGCCCGGATGAGTGAGGACAGCCGGTCGCCGGTGCGTCCGTCGGTGGCCTGCCGCAGCTGGCTCAGCAACGCCTGTCCGGCCGTCGTGCCCAGGAAGGGGTTCGGATCGTGCGCGGTGGTCGCGGTCATCGACGCTCCTCGTTGAACGGGTGTGATCCGGATCACGGTTCACCCATGCCAGGGTAGGCGCGTCGTGTGCCGCGGGCACCTCCCCATCGCCGATCCGGCGATCCGGTCAGCGCACGTGGACTGTGGACACCGGCAACCCCGGGTTGCCGCTCAGCAAGGGCCCGGATTCGGCGACGCCCGCCGCCAGGACGTGCGCGCCCACCGCGGCGATCATCGCGCCGTTGTCGGTGCACAGCCCCGGCCGGGGCACCCGCAGGGCCAGACCGGCCGCGCGGCAACGTTCCTGGGCCAGTTGCCGCAGCCGCCCGTTGGCCGCCACCCCGCCGGCCACCACAACGGTCCCGATGCCCAGGTCGACGGCGGCGCGGATGGTCTTGGCGGTGAGCACGTCGACCACCGCCTCCTGGAACGAGGCGCACACGTCCGGCACGTCGACAGTCCGGCCGTCCCGCTCGGCCTGCTCGACGTACCGGGCGACCGCGGTCTTCAGGCCGGAGAAGGAGAAGTCGTAGGGGGTGTCCTGCGGTCCGGTGAGCCCACGTGGAAAGTGGATCGCCGCCGGGTCGCCGTCACCGGCCATCCGGTCGATCACCGGGCCCCCCGGGTAGCTCAGCCCGAGCAGCCGCGCCACCTTGTCGTAGGCCTCGCCGGCGGCGTCGTCGACGGTGGTGCCGATCTCGGTGATCGCACCGGCCAGGTCGTCGACCCGCAGCAGCTGGGTGTGCCCGCCGGAGACCAGCAGGGCGATCGCGGGCG
Source organism: Nakamurella sp. (assembly GCA_036524715.1). Classification (GTDB taxonomy): domain Bacteria; phylum Actinomycetota; class Actinomycetes; order Mycobacteriales; family Nakamurellaceae; genus Nakamurella. The sequence continues at coordinate 15,773 of DATDBV010000132.1, forward strand.
TGGGCAGCGGTCCGTGTTCCAGGGTGTCGGCGGCGACGTGCCCGGCCAGGTGGTTGACCCCGAACAGCGGCACGTCCCAGGCCGCCGCGTAGGCCTTGGCGGCGGCCACCCCGACCAGCAGCGCGCCGGCCAGGCCGGGGCCGGCGGTCACCGCGATCGCGTCGACGGCCCTCGGGCCCACCCCCGCGTTGCCGAACGCCGCGTGCACCGTGGGCACCATGGCCTCCAGGTGCGCGCGGGAGGCGATCTCCGGCACCACCCCGCCGAAGCGGGCATGCTCGTCCTGGCTGGAGGCGACCGCCTGGCCGAGCAGCTCGGGGCCGTCCGCTGTCACCCGGACCAGGCCGACACCCGTTTCGTCGCAGGATGTCTCGATGCCCAGGACCACCTTTCCCGGGACCGTTCCACCAGCGGTCATCGGGGTCGGGCCATGGTGTAGGCGTCGGCGCCGCTGGGCCGGTAGTAGCGGCGGCGAATCCCGAGGATGACGAACCCCTCCGACTCGTACAGGCCGACGGCCGGCGCATTGTCGGTGCGAACCTCCAGCAGCACCCGACGACTGCCGGCGTGCGCCAGCAGGTCCCGCAGCAGGGCGCGGCCGATCCCGGCGCCCTGCGCGGCCGGTCGCACGCCGATGGTGTGAACCTCGGCCTCGTCGCCGAGCAGCGCCAGCCCGGCGTAGCCGTCGACCACACCGTCGGCGTCGCGGTGCACCACATAGTGGTATCCGGCCGCCAGTTCGCCGACGAACATCGCCGCGGTCCACGGCGAATCCCCGGGGAACAGGGTCTGTTCCAGCTCGACCAGCGTGGGAATGTCGGCGGGGGCGGCTCTTTCGAGCGTCATCGGCATCGGTGTCACCGGCCCAGCACCGACTTGCGGGCGCCGGGCACGGTCGCGTCCGGCCGGCGCAGGTAGAGCGGAACCAGCGGGCCGGGCTGGGCACCGGTCAGCAGCGGGTGGGCGGCCGCCTCGACCAGGCCGAGCGCCGGGGCGTGGTCGGGCACATCCAGCCGGCTGACCGCAAGCTCCAGCAGGCCGGCGCCGGGCCCGGTGACGTAGCCGGGCGCCAGGTCGTGCTCGGCGAGCGCTGCGGGCACCGCGGCCGGGGCAACCACCAGCGGCCCGAGCACTCGCCGGCCGTCCGCGCGGTACCCGGACAGGTACACCTCGCGCCGTCGCGCGTCGGTGACGACCAGCAGATCGCCGGCCCATGGCGGCAGCGACCGGGCCAGTCCGTCGTGGCTGGGTACGCCGTGCACCGGCCGGTCGAGCGCGTCGCCCAGCGCGGCGGCGGTCGCCATCCCGACCCGCAGACCGGTGAACGGACCCGGACCGATGCCCACCACCACCGCGTCCACCTCCCGCAGCGCGTGGCCGGCCTGCGCCAGGGCCTCGGCGGCCAGCGGCATCAGCCGCTCGGCATGGCCCAGCCCGTCGCTGACCCGGCGCTGCGCGAGCAGCGTGGCCGGCCGCGCCGCCTCGCCGGCCTGCAGCGCGGCGATCAGCTCGTGCGGATGGTGCAGCACGACGACACCGGCAGTCACCTCGGGGGTCGAGGTGTCGAGGGCGAGGACGAGCACGATGCGCCATCTTACGGAAGCCGCGCCGTTAGGCCCGCGCTGAACAACCTGGCTCCTTCGTCGCCGGGAAGTCCGCGCGCGGCCCCCTGTGCTCGATGGCGGCCTCGCAAGCTCGGCCGACTACGCTGGCTGGTCGACCCGGTGGGCAGCGGGGCGGGAGGCGATCATGGCCGAGCAGGTCACTCTGGCGGACGTCGCCCGGTGGGCCGGCGTCTCCGTGGCCACCGCTTCCCGTGCCCTGCACGGCTCGGTAGGGCGAACGGTCAACCCGGAACTGCGGGCCCGGGTCCGGGCGGCCGCCGCCGAACTGAACTACTCCCCCAACGCCAACGCCCAGGCCGTCGTCCGGGGCACCACGACCACTGTCGGCCTGGTCCTGCACGACATCGCCGACCCGTCGGCGGCGGCGCTCGCCGCCGGGGTGATGGCCGCCGCGGCGAGCCGCAATCTCATCGTGACGATCTGCCCGACGCTGTCCGACCCGTTCGCCGAGGTGCGGCACGTCGAGGCGTTGCGGCGGCAGCGGGCCCGCGCGATCATCCTGGCCGGCTCGCGGTTCAACGATCCCGAGTCGGCCGAGCGGCTCGGCGAGGAGCTGATCGGCTACGCGGTCGGCGGCGGGTACGTCGCGGTGGTCGGCCAGCACCGGATGCCGGTGAACACCATCGAGATCGACAATGCCGGCGGGGCGCAGCGGCTGGCGGCGACCCTGGCCTCGCTCGGCTACCGGCGGCCGGCCGTGCTGGCCGGGCCGGAGACGATCGCGACGTCCGAGGACCGGGTCACGGGCCTACGGGCAGGCCTGGCGGCGGCAGGTGTCGACCTGGCCGAGGAGCACGTGATGGGAGCCCCGTTCACCCGGGACGGCGGGTACGTGGCGATGACCGAACTGCTGGACCTGGGGGTGGTGGATCCCGGCGGCGTCGACATCGTGTTCGCGGTGAACGACGTGATGGCGGTGGGCGCCATCGCCGCCCTGCGGGACCAGGGTCTGTCGGTGCCCGGGGACGTTGCGGTGGCCGGTTTCGACGACATCGCGACGTTGCGGGACGTCCGGCCCGCGCTGACCACGGTCCGGCTACCGATGGAACGGATCGGCGCCGACGCGCTGGACCTGGCCCTGGGCACCCCCTTCGACGCGGACACCGAACGGGCCAGGGTGATCACCGTGGCCGGCGAGGTGGTGGTGCGGGAGAGCACCCCGACCCGCGGCTGACCTCGCGACCGGGACGCACAGCGGGCGCTCAGCATCCTCCTGGGTCGCGCTGGGGTGGCCGGACCACAGTAGGGACCATGACGCTCGCCGTACTCACCCGGACCGACGAAACGTCGGCCTTTCGGGTCGGCGCCGCCATGGCGGTACTCCGTCGCGGCGGACGTCCCGCCTGGGCGGCCCAGCTGATCCGGTTCGGCCTGGTCGGGGGCGCGGCGAGCGTCGTGCAGTTGGCGATGTACGCCTTCCTGGCCGACAGCATCGGGTCACAGGCGGCCAACATCGCGTCCTGGCTGGTCTCGACACTGGTGGCCACCGAGGCGCACCGCCGCTACTCCTTCGGCTCAACCACCTCCGGCGCCGAGAGCGACCACGTCGTCGGCATTCTCACCTCGGTGCTGACGCTGCTGCTGAGCAGCGTCGCGCTCGCCGCCCTGGACAATCCGACCGGAACGACCGGCGTGCTGGCCCTGATCGCGGTCAACGGCCTGGTCGGAGTGCTGCGGTTCGTGACCTTGCGCTGGTGGATGGTCGGCCGGCGGGCTCACTCGCAGGCGACGCCGTCACGGTCCCGGTCGAGCTTGGTCGAGTAACCGGGCCCTCCCGCGTAGAGCGGTGCGGCACCGGCGGCCTTCGCCGCCGCGCAGTTGGGGTAGGACGCCGCTGCGGGCTGCTGTGTCGTGGTCGTCGATCCGCGGTCCGCCCGGACGTCGGGACCGTCGTCCTGGGTGGGAATCGGCGCGACCGTCACCGGGTCCTCGAAGGTCCGCGTGGCGATAGGTGCCGGTGGCGGACAGACAACGGTCGGTGAGGTCGCGTCGGCCGCGACGTACGTCGGTTCGCGGTCGTGCCGGCCGTAGCCGTCCCGGGAGTCGAAACGGGCGATCGCGTGGCCACCGGTGATCATGGCCAGGCCGGCGTCACCCTCGGTGGTGTCCAGGTAGCGCAGCGCACGACCGTAGGGGTCCAGATCCTCCCCGTCGCCGCCCATGGTCAGCGTGACCGTCCGATCCAGCGCCAACGCCTCCAGCGCTGCGGTGGCGGCGGACGCCTCGCAGCTGCCGGTCTCCGGCGCGTCGATACCGATCAGCCGCACCCGCAGTTCGCTTCCGGAGCCCGCGGGGCGCACCCGCACGGTGTCCCCGTCGACCACGGAGGTCACCACGTATCCGGCCTGGGTCACCGGGCTGCCGGACGTGGTTCTCGGCGAAGTGTCCGTCGTCGGGGTGGCCGATGACGGGGTGGCCGATGACGAGGTGGACGTCGGCGAGGTGGACGTCGGCGAACTGCTCGCGGCCGGTTCGTCGGTCACCACCGGGCCGGCCGCGGCGACCGGTGCGGGTGTCTGCGACCCGCCGATGGCCGTGCCCACAGCACCGATCGCTAGGACGCCGATCGCGAGGACGCCGACAAATCGGCCGACCTTCCAGCCGGTGCGGGACATCATAAGGTGCCTTCCGTTGCTTGAGCGCTCGTCATTGATGGAGCGACGATTCAGCGACGCCATGCTGTCGCGGCGCGCGGGTGACGTTCACCACACCGCTGCGCGGGTTCGATGGGTCCGACCCATCGCCGCGTTGCGGCCTCCCCCGCGGCTGGGGTTCATCGCGCCAGCTATTCGCGGTCACTTCGGCGACAACGACCACCCCGTGTCGCCACTGCCGGCACGGCGTCAGGCCAGCAGCTCGAGCTTCACCCCGAATCGCACGAAATCCCGGTCGAAAGTCACGATTTCGGCGCCATGCTCGAGAGCGAGCGCTGCCAAATGCGCATCGGTGGTCAGATTGCCAGCGGCACCATGGGTCTCGACCAGCCCACGGAAGATCGACAAGTGCCTGGCCGTGGGAGCAAGCGTGGTCACCTGACGTCGACCCAACCACGTCTCCATGACATCGAATGCCTGTTCGGCGGACAGTGCACGCTCGAAGATCCTCGGGTTGGTCGCGACGCGAAGGAAGGCCAACAGGCTGACCCAAGGTAGCCCGACCGACTCGGCAGAGGAAAGTGCGCCGTTGAGCCACTCAGTGGCCCGCTGGTGCTGCCGGGCCTGCCGATTCACCGAGTACAACAGGACATTCGCATCGACGATCTTCACTTGCCGCCGGCCAGCTTCCGGGCGATCTCCTCGTCGGCCAGGTCGGCGGCCAGGCGCAGAGCGTGTTCGAGCGGAACCCGTGGTTCACCCATGTCGAACGCCGGCAGCGGAACATCTCGGGACGGATCGTCGCCGGGCGTGAGCGCCGAACGGATCGCCGAGTTCACCGCGTCCTTGAAGGTCAGACCCCGCTCGGTCATGAGGCGACGCAGCAGCTCGGCAACATCCGGATCGAGGGTGACGGTCGTCCGCATGGCACATCATAGCATCACCGAAGTCGATGAACTGATGCCCACGCTTGATGCCGGCCGACCACCCCACCCCGCCGACTTGAGCCATCTGCACCTTCGCCGGCCTGGGGAAGATGCATATGGCGCAAGTCGGTGCGGATGTGAGGGGTGCGGATGCGGGCTGGGTGCGCGACCGGGCGACACCCACCAGTAGGAATAGTAGGATTCATACCGTGCGGGTCACCGAGAAGGGCCAGGTCACCATCCCCAAGGAGTTGCGCGACCAACTGGGTCTGGGGGCGGGCAGCGAGGTCACGTTCGAACGGGCCGACGACACCATCGTGATCCGCAAGGTCAGCGCGGGTCCGACCCGAGGTCGTCGATTGGTCGAGCGTCTGCGCGGCCGCGGCGACGTCGGGATGACGACCGACGAGATCATGGCCTTGACGCGGGGGGACTGACGGCGGTGCTGGGAACACTCGTCGACACTAGTGTGCTGCTCGACGTCCTGACCGAGGACGCAGCGTGGCTCGACTGGTCGGCGAATGCGCTCGCCGAGGCAGCCGAGTCCGGGCCCTTGTGGATCAATCCGATCATCTATGCCGAAGTGTCGGTCCGGTTCTCGCGCATCGAGGACCTCGAAGGTGCATTGCCTCCTGAGGATTACCGGAGGGCCCAGTTACCCTGGGAGGCCGCCTTTCTCGCCGGGAAGGCCTTCGCCCGGCATCGCCGCGGCGGCGGAACCAGGACAGCCACACTCCCGGACTTCTACATCGGCGCCCATGCGGCGGTCGTCGAGCTTGCCTTGCTGACTCGAGACCGGGGCCGATATCGGACCTATTTCCCAAGGGTGCGGGTGATCGCGCCGGACGCATGATCGGGGATCGGAGCGTGCGGCCCGATGAGCATCAGGTCCGCGGGACTCCGTCAGCGACGTCTGAATCGGTTGCGGGAGACGCGCGGGTGGGCCAGCAGGGATGAGAGGTCGGAGCGCACTCCTTGCGGTGGCGCCGCAGGCCCGATAGGTCTCCATTGCCCAGTCGACCGTCCAGGAGATTGGCATGTTCGCACAGATCATCAGGGAAACATGTCCGATCCGGCGGCCGTTCGAGCATCGGTGGATACCTGGATGTCCGGCCGGATGGTGTCGCAAGGAAATGCCTCCAGATATGTTGGAAGCCATGGAACAGATCATGGTCCTTTCGATCCGCCAACCGCATTACCTAGACCTCAAAACGCCGTGGTTGAACTCTCCCCAATGATCCTGGAGTGACGACGAAGATCGCTGTGAGCCCCCGAATGCGTGCGCTTGCTACGCCGGCACTCGACACGCAATCGCAGTGCCGTCACCGCGCCTGGTCGTCGCGCAGGCCTGGCGCGCGAGTGCGCGTCAGGCACGCCTCCCGCGATTGCTCAACGCGCGCGAGGTTGACTCTTCGGGACGGTCCCCGGCCGGCCGAGGCACCGCTGCCCCGTCGGAGGGTCACGGCGGTTCATCAACCGCCCTCGGCCGTGCGCAGATCACCGAGCAATTGGGGGATGCTGCCGGTGGCGATCGTCCAGATCTGATCTTGGTCGATACGGTGGTAGTGATGCGCGAGGACGATCCGCATGCGACGAACGTCAACCCAGGGGACCGCCGGGTATCTGGCCATCGTCTGCTCGCTGAGAGCGGTTGAGGCCTCGCCGATGATCTCGAGCAGTCGTTCCATAGCCAGCCGAACCGCGGGGTCGGAATCGAACGCGGCCCGGCCCCTACCAGCGAGTTCGAGGATCAGTTCCGCTGCGGCGCGGATGTCGTCCAACCGATGGATGTCGGCTCGGCTCACAACGGGATTGCTTCGGCACGGATGTGATCGTCGCGAGCGGTCAGCGCGCCTACCGAAACCACATCGACCGGCAGACCAAGCAGTACCTCCAAATCGTCCTGCAGGTGCATCAGATCGAAAAGCGAGCTGCCCTGCTCGAATTCGACCAGCAGATCGATGTCGCTGCGCTCGTGGTCGTCCCCTCTGGCAGCGGAGCCGAAAACGGACACCGAACGCGCCCGGTGACGCCGGGCGATCCGCCGGATCTCCTCCCTGTGGGCACGCAGGATCTCGAGCCGGGGACTCGGCGCGGTCGTCACCGCCCCACCATAGCCACCCGCTCGCGCTACCCAGTCCTCGGAATCGGAGCATGGCCGCACCCGGCGAGGGCGCTGGGTAGCCGTCGAGAACGGACAAGATCTTGTCGAGGAGATTCGATGACGATGGCCGTCAAGTCAAGTGGAACCCTGTCGCCGGTATCGCGGCCGGCTCTGATGATTCCTGTCCCTGTCGGATCCGTCAGGTTCTCGTAACGACTCGACC
>DATDBV010000133.1:0-3795 GCA_036524715.1 Nakamurella sp.
CCCTGATCCGCGGAGAGGCCGCGCGTGGCGCGGCCTGCCCGATCGTGACAGCCCGAAGCCGACCGGCCGACCGTCGCGTGGACCGACGCCGCGCTGCGCTCAGCGTCAGGGCTGGATGTGTAGGTGCCGGTCATGGGATGACACTCGCACAGGAGTACGACAGTGCCTCATGGTCCGCGTTTGGGGTGTGCAGGATGCGGTCGGTCCGATCGTGACAGCCGCCCGGGGTCAGGCCAGCGTGGTCCGCGACGCCGCTGTCGGCGTCGGCCCTGGTGGTGACGGTGCCGGTCATGGGATGACCCTCGCACAGGAGTACGACAGTGACCTTTGACCCGTGGATTGGGCCGGGTGGCGGCCGGCTCGATCGTGACAGCCGCCCGGGTCAGGTAAGCGTGGACCGCGGCGACGCCGCGGCCGGTGTCGGCTCGGGTGGTCACGGTGCCGGTCATGGCACGACCCTCGCACAGGGGTACGACAGTGACCTCTGACCCGCAGATTGGGTGCGGGTGGCGCGGCCGCCCGATCGTGACGGCCACACCCGGGGTCAGCGCCACGCACACCGCCGCGACGCCGCTGCCGGCGTCGGCTCGGGTGGTGATGGAGCCGGTCATGAGATGACTCTCGCGGCGCGGTGGCGCGGCCCGATCGTGACGGCTGCCCCGGTCAGGCCAACGCGAACCGCCGCGACCGCTGTCCGCGATAGCCCTGGTGGTGACGGTGCCGGTCATGCCAGAACCCTCGCACAGGGGTACGACAGCGTGACGTCATCCGTGGGTTGGGTTGCAGGGTCCGGATGGACGCACCGATGATCCGGCGTCAGCAATGCGGTTCGGTCGGTCCCTGGGTCGCCGCACGCTCGGCCAACAGGTCGCGGACGACCGCAAGCGGGGTCCACTGGGTGTGCCCGCGGCGGGTCACCGCGAACGCGCGCAGGAGCGCGGGCGGATTCGTCAGCGGCAGCAGTCGGATGTCAGGATCGGTGGGTCCGTCGGCCGGCAGCAGTCCGACCCCCTGACCCGAGGTGATCAGGTCCTGGACCAGATCGAGACTGTCGGCGCGATGGGCGATCTCGGGCTCGAACCCGGCCATGGAGGCCATGATCCGCAGCAGGTCCTCGTCGGCGGTGTTGCGGGAGTTGACGATCCACCGATGATCCCGGTAGCGGAGCACGATCCCGGCTGCGTCGATGCCCGCGAGCGGTTCCTCGACGGTCTGCGCCGGCACACCCAGCGACCACGGCGCCGCCCACAGCCGCACCACCTCATGCGTTCGCTCGAAATGGATCGGAGCCAGCGAGTAGTCGTAGACCAGCGCCAGGTCGACCGTGCCGGCGGCCAGGGCGTCCATCGCCTCGGCCGGTTCGTGCTCGCGGACGTGCAAGGTGATCCGGGGGTGCTCGGCCGACAGGCGCCGGATCGCCGGCAGCAACGCCCGGCGGATCGCGGTGGCGAAGCCGGCGACCGCGACCGTGCCGCCGGGATCGCCGGACCCGAGGTCGCGACGTGCCGCGTCGATCGCCGCCAGGATGGTGGCCGCATGGTCGGCGAGTCGGCGCCCGGCCGCGGTGAGCCGGACCCGCCGACCCTCGGGTTCGATCAGCCGCAGCCGGACGTCCCGGCCGAGCGCCGCAATCTGCTGCGACACCGTGGACGTCGTCACATCCAACTCGTCGGCCACGCGTTGCATCGAGCCGAGCCGGGCCAGCTCATGCAGGAAGAGCAGCCGCCGAGGGTCCACGGGAACCCATTATCCATGATTCATGAACGGTGTCTTTGCAAATATGATGTGGACGCGAACGGTTCGTGCCTGGTCTGATCGAAGCATGGTCAGCACAACACGTACCGGCGCCGGCATGGCGGTGTCCGCGATGGTCTTCGTCCAGCTGGGTCTGGCCGTGTCGATCGGCCTGTTCGACCGGCTCGGCCCGCAGGGGGCCGCCTGGCTGAGACTGGCCTGGGCCGGCGTGCTGTTGCTGGTTTTCGTGCGCCCGCGACGATCCTGGTTCACCCGGTCGAGCCTGTTGGCCTGCATCGCGTTGGGGATCGTCACCGCCGCCATGACCATGCTGTTCATGGCCGCCGCGGCCCGGCTGCCGCTGGGCACGGCGAGTGCGATCGAGTTCCTTGGTCCGCTGTCGGTCGCCGCCTGGCGTGGGCGGGGCCGGGCCAGGCTCTGGGTGTTGCCCGCAGCCGTCGGCGTCCTGCTGCTCACCGAACCCTGGCTGGGTGCGGTCGACCTGGTCGGCGTGGCCTTCGCGCTGGGCGCGGCGGCCTGCTGGGCGGCGTACATCCTGCTCACCCAGCACGTCGGCGACGAGGTGTCGGGCATCAAGGGTCTGGCGGTGTCCATGCCGGTGGCCGGAATCACCGCAACGGTGATCGCCGGGCCGTCCGCGTTCGGGTCGCTGACCTGGGAACTGGTCCTGATCGGCCTGGGCCTTGCCCTGCTGGTGCCCGTCATCCCCTTCGCGCTGGAAATGCTGGCCCTGCGCCGGCTTTCGACGGCCGCGTTCGGCACTTTGATGAGCCTGGAACCGGCGATCGCCCTGATCGTCGGCCTGGTCGCGCTGGGTCAGGTACCGGGTGCCCTGCCCGTCGTCGGACTGGTCTGCGTCGTCGTCGCAGGCATCGGCGCCGAGCGCAGCGGCGCCCGTGAGGTGCCACGATCCGACGAGACCGGCCACGACCGGATCGAGGAGTCGGCCGGAGCCGACGCCGCCGGGCTGTGCCGGGGATAGTAGACACGATGCGTCGGTGGTCGCCGGTACCGGCCACGGCCTGATCGCGCCGCGCCTGGCCCGGCCCCGCGTGCGCGGGTTCGACCTGTCGCCCGAGTTGGCGTGTGGTCAGGGCTTCTCGGTCGTCTGTGACGGGTGCCGGTCGCCGAGCCGGCGGCGCAGCTCGAGGTCTCGCCGTCGGCGGTCTCGAGTGCCTGCTTGAAAGTGTGCACTTCCTCGCGGTGACGGCGCCCCAGTTCGGCAAGTTGTGCGGTGAGCCGTCCGGACCACGCTGCTGGGGTGGTCCTCGGCACGTTCCGGCGGCGCTGGCCGCGTTGTCGCTGCTGGGAGCGCAGAGTCTCGCCGGTTGCTTGACATGTTGTTGCTTCACGAGTTCGCTGGATGGTGCTGGACACAACAGCCGCTGGAATGGTGTGGTCGCCGCCGATGTTCGGCCGCGGCGCCCGATGAGAGTTTCTCGCCGTCCGGGTTCCGGGTTCACCTGTGCTGATTCGGTTGCGCTGATGGCTTCTTCGCGACTGCCACTCGTCTGGCGGTCTCTGGTTCGTCACGAGCTGATCCGGAGGATGGTCGGCGCCGCGCCGGGGGGCGCCGACGTTACTGCCCCGCTATCCGGGTCAGCTCCGATGCCCCCGTGTCCGCGCCATCCAATCGCCGCGCGGGCACGGGTACCACCCGTGAGTTCGCCGGGTTCGAAGGGCAGCTCGTCATGGTGTCGATGCGGACGCCCGCCGGCCAGGCCCCGTCGGTGCTGCTGCCTGCAGTGTCCGCGTCTCTGTCGGCGAAGGAGTTCCGATGTGCCTCACTCTGCTCAACGCAGTCGACGTTCTCGACCACCGGGACCGTCGTCCGCCCGCCGGGGGATATACGCTCACCCGGCACCACATCGGCCACCTCGCCCCGGTGATTGGTGGCTTCCTTCATCGGACGTGCTGCCGCACACGGTGACCGGGGTCCACCGCCGGAACGGTCGGATCGTCCTGATCGATCAGTTCGGGATCGCTTACCCCTATCCCGGCGACGCGGTAGTTCTCACTGCGGTGCCCGATCCACTGGTC
>DATDBV010000134.1:0-2468 GCA_036524715.1 Nakamurella sp.
GTCACCCCGGAAATGGTGGCCGCGGTCAGCAAGCTGATGCGCAATGCCGACCTGATGTCCGTGGCCAAGGCCGCTCGGGTCACCACCGCGTTCCGCAGCAGCATCGGCCTGCCCGGCCGGCTGTCCACCCGGCTGCAACCCAATCACCCGACCGACGACGCCAAGGGAATCGCCGCCGCCATCCTGGACGGGCTGCTGCTGGGCTCCGGGGACGCCGTGATCGGCGTCAACCCGGCCACCGACTCACCGGCGACCGTCACCGAACTGCTGCACCTGCTGGACGACATCCGTTCCCGCTTCGACATTCCCACCCAGACCTGCGTGCTCACCCACGTGACCACCACCCTCGAGCTGATCCGAGCCGGCGGGCCGGTCGACCTGGTGTTCCAGTCGATCGCCGGCACCCAGGGCGGCAACGATTCGTTCGGCGTTCGGTTGGACATGCTCGCCGAGGCCCGGGCCGCCGCCCTGGACCTGGGCCGGGGCTCCGTCGGCGACAACGTGATGTACTTCGAAACCGGTCAGGGGTCGGCTCTCTCGGCCGGGGCGCACCTGGGCACCGACGGCAAGCCGGTCGACCAGCAGACTCTCGAGGCCCGCGCCTACGGGGTGGCCCGGGAGTTCAAGCCGCTGCTGGTGAACACGGTCGTCGGGTTCATCGGGCCGGAGTACCTCTTCGACGGAAAGCAGATCATCAGAGCAGGCCTGGAGGACTACTTCTGCGGCAAGCTGCTGGGTCTGCCGATGGGCGTGGACGTCTGCTACACCAACCACGCCGAGGCCGACCAGGACGACATGGACAGCTTGCTGGTGCTGCTCGCCGCGGCCGGGGTGGCGTTCGTCATCGCGGTGCCCGGCGCCGACGACGTCATGCTCGGCTACCAGAGCCTGGCCTTCCACGACGTGCTGGCCGCCCGCACCATGCTGAGCCTGCGACCGGCGCCGGAGTTCGAGACCTGGCTGGCCACGGTCGGTCTGGGCGACGAGCGGGGCCGCGTCCGATCGGTGGACCCGGCCGGGTCGGCGCTGCGGCAGCTGGCGGGGGCGTGATGACCGAACCGGTGGAATCGACCGGTTCGCCGGACTTCTGGACCGGACTGCGGGCCACCACGCCGTCCCGGATCGGCTTGACCCGGACCGGGGACGCGGTGACCACCCGGCATCTGCTCGAGTTCCGTGCCGCGCACGCCGCCGCGCGGGACGCCGTGCACGAACAGCTGGACGTCGCCGCGTTGTCCTCGGCGGTGACCGAGGTCGGGCTGGGTGAACCGGTCATCGTGACCAGCCGCGCGGCCGGGCGCGGCGAGTATCTGCGGCGTCCGGATCTCGGCCGCCGGCCGCAGGACCTGGGCCCGCTGGACGCGATCCCGCACGGGCGGGACATCGCGATCGTGCTGGCCGATGGGCTGTCTCCGCGGGCGCTGGCCGAGCATGGCGCGCCGCTGCTGCGGGCCCTGGTCGACGAGTTTGCCGGCCGCTGGACGCTGAGCCTGCCGGTGATCGCCACCCAGGCCCGGGTGGCCCTGGGTGACCACATCGGCGCCGCCCTGGGGGTCGGCACACTGATCGTGGTGATCGGCGAGCGGCCGGGCCTGTCCGTCGCCGACAGCCTGGGCATCTATCTCACCCAGGCGCCCAGGGTCGGCCTGGCCGACGCCGACCGCAACTGCGTCTCCAACATCCACCCACCGGGCGGCCTGGGCTACCGGGAGGCAGCTCGGGTGACCGCGGGGCTCGTCGAGGGCGCCCGCGCGCTGGGCCGGTCCGGGGTGACGCTCAAGGACACCTCGCGGGCCGTCGAGCCGGGAGACCGGTCGGCCCTGGACTAAGGATCGGCCGCCCGGATGATCGGAGTATGCCCGCCCCGTCCGTCAGCCTTCGCCGCGTCACCGTCGACGACTTCGGCCTACTCGCCACTTGGCTCTCCCACCCGCACGTGCACCGGTGGTGGTGCCAGGAGTTCACCCCGGAGGCGGTGGAGCGGGACTTCGGCCCGTCCGCGCGGGGCGAGGAGCCGAACGAGGACCTACTGGCCCTGCTGTCCGATGACGGCCAGGCCGGCCGGCCCGTCGGCCTGGTGCAGCGCAGCTTCTGGCACGACTACCCCGAGTACATCGAGGAGGTCAGACACATCCTGGCCATCCCGGCCGGGGCGCTGACCATCGACTACCTGATCGGCGAGCCGGCCGACACCGGGCGCGGGTTCGGCCCGGCGATCATCGGGGCCGTGGTCGCCGACACCTGGCGCAACCTGCCCCGGGCGACCTGCATCATCGTGCCGGTGGCGGCCGGCAACCGGGCCTCCTGGCGTGCGCTGGAGAAGGCGGGCTTCGTCCGGATCGCCGAGGGTGACCTGGAGCCGGACAACCCGATCGACCCGCCGGCGCATGTGATCTACCGGCTCGACCGGCCGGAGCCCACCCCCATCTGAAGTTGATCATGCAGAAGGTGTTGTTCTGGCGCGCCAG
>DATDBV010000135.1:0-5889 GCA_036524715.1 Nakamurella sp.
ATTCCCCGCATTCGCGCCGCGATGGTTCAGGCGGCGCGGGTGCGCCGCCAGATCGCCCGCCAGACGAGGGCGGCGACCCCGGCCAGCACCACGCCCAGGGTCGGCGGCACCCAGATCTTCGCGGCCCTGCGGCCCGTCCGGAAGTCGCGGATCTGCCACCCGCGCTCGCGGGCGACGTCCCGCAGCGCGCTGTCCGGGTTGATCGCGACCGCGGTGCCGACCACCGACAGCATCGGCACGTCGTTGACCGAGTCGGAGTAGGCGGTGCATCGGCGCAGGTCCAGCCCTTCGCGGGCGGCCAACGCCCGGATGGCGGCGGCCTTGGCCTGTCCGTGCAGCAGTTCGCCGAACAGCCGCCCGGTGTACTCGCCGTCGGCGGTCTCGGAGACCGTGCCCAGCGCCCCGGTCAGGCCCAGCCGGCGGCCGATGATCTGGGCGAGTTCGACCGGGGTGGCGGTCACCAGCCACACCCGCTGCCCGGCGTCCAGGTGCCGTTGGGCCAGCTCTCGGGTCCGCGGGTAGATCTTGTCGGCCATCAGCTCGTCGTAGATCTCCTCGCCGAGGTCGACGATCTCGCCGACCTGACGCCCGGCGACGAACGCCAGCGCGCCCTCGCGGGCCTGCGAGGTGTCCTCGGCGTCCTCGCCGAGCAGCCGGAACTTGATCTGCAGCCAGGCGAATCGCAACAGGTCGCCGGTGGTGAAGAAGTTGCGGGCGACCAGGCCGCGGGCGAAGTGGAAGATCGACGCGCCCTGCATCATCGTGTTGTCGACGTCGAAGAAGGCCGCGGCGGTCAGGTCGGTGCCTGGTGGGAGAGGTTCCGCCGATTCCTCATGCACCGCGTTGTACGCGGCCTCGGCTGAGGCGGCCCCGGCGATCTCGGCGGCCTGCGCCTGGTCGTCGAACGCCCTGCGGATCCTCACCCGTGACCTCCCCTGCCGTGGGCGACCGAGGATCGCCCGCGACCGCCGACTACTCGTGCGTGCCGTCGGCCAGCGTAGCGATCCCGCCCCGGCGGCGGGTTCGCCCGGTGCCGGGGCGGCGGGTACCGGACAATGACAGCGTGCCCAGCCCCCACGCGGTCGATCCCCCAGGCGACGACACAGCCGCCGATTCGCCCGGTCCAGCGGTGAACGTGGCCGACCTGCTCCGCTCCGCCGCGGCCCGCTTCGGCGACCGTCCGGCGGTGATCGGAGCCGGGACCGATGGTCGGACGCGAACGTGGTCGGAGCTGGACGGTGCGGCCGACGCCGGGGCCGGGCGGTTGCGAGCCCTCGGGGCCGGCGCGGGCGAACGGGTGATCATCGCGTTGCCGACCGGGGCGGAGCTGGCCGCCGCGCTGTTCGCGGTCGCCCGGGCCGGATTGATCGCGGTGCCGACCGGACCCGGTGCGGACGTGGGCGCATTGGCCGACCGCGTGGGCGCCGTCGTCTCGATCGGCGCGACCCGCGATCAGCGGCTGGGGATCTCCCTCGGCGGCGCCGATCTCGCCGACTGGTGGTCGGCCCGGGCCGAGCGGTTCGAGAGCATCGGCGGGGGCGAGGATCTGGCCATGCTGGCGCGGGCCCGCGGCGACCGGGCGGTGATGCTGTCGCACCGGGCGATCGGTGCTGCCGTGCACGCGATCGGCGAATTGGGGCCCGTCCGGCTCAGCGACGGCGACCGGGTGTTGCAGGTGCTTCCGCTCTACCACGTCGCCGGCTGGGTCGTCGCGTTCCTGCCGAACGCCCTGGTCGGCGGGGCGGCGGTGATTCCCGAGGTCGCGTTCGACGTGGCGTCCGTCGCGGTCGGCGTGCCCGGCGGCACCGGCCGGGCTGGCCGGCCGGCCACCGAATCGGCGCTGCGGGCGGCGGCCGAGCATGCGGTCACGATCATCCCGGGCGCACCCGGCTTCTATCACCATCTGCTGGCTGTGGAGGACGCCGAGGACGCCCTGGCCTCGGTGCGACTGTTCACCTCGGGTAACGCGCCGCTGAACGCGGCCGACTTCGCCGCCGTCCGAAGCCGGTTCGGCCGGCCGGTGTGGGAGGGCTACGGGGTGTCCGAGTCCGCATCGGTGGTCACGACGTCCCTGTCCCTGCCGGCGCCGACCCACGGCTCGGTGGGGCGCCCCCTGCCGGGGATCGAGGTGCGGATACTCGGGCCTGACGGTCAGGACCTGGCCGGGTCGGATGGGCCGGAGAGCCCCGCGGAGACCATCACGGACGACCCCGATCACGAACTGCTGGACGATGCCCCCGACGCGGGGGAGGTCGGACGCATTGTGATCCGCGGGTCGACCCTGTTCTCCGGCTACTGGCCCAATGGCGGCGGTGGCCCCGACGCCGAAGGTTGGTTCGTCACGGGTGACGTCGGATTCCTGGACGACGACGGCCAACTCCGTCTGGTCGACCGGGCGGCCGAGGTGATCGTGGTGTCCGGCTTCACCGTGTACCCGCGGGAGATCGAGGACGTCCTGGTCGATCACCCGGATGTCGCCGAGGTCGCGGTGATCGGAGTGCCCGCGGACGACGGCCACGAGGAGCTGGCCGCCGTGCTCGCCGCGGTCGACGACCGGGCGCCGATCGACGACGAACTGCGCGAGTTGGTCGGTCACCGGCTTCCCGCATTCAAGCACCCGGCGGTGTACCACCTGGTGGACGCGCTGCCCAAGACCGAGGTCGGTCGGATCGACCGCGACGAGGTGCGTCGCCGGTTCGGTCCGGCCGCCCGGCGGTCGCTGCCGGCGCTGGTCGCCGTGCCCGACGCCGCGCCGGCCGCTGATGTCGATCGCGCCGAGGATGCCGAGCCCGCCCCCGACGTCACCCCGGAGCCAGCGGGGGACCTGGATGAGCTAGGGGCCCGGCTGCCGGCGTCCGGTGACCGGGTCGAGCGGGCCCGGGACGACACCGACGAGGACCTGTTTTGACCGAGCGGGCGGGCCGGACCGTAACGGTCTACACCCGCGCCGGTTGCCATCTGTGCGCGGAGGCGATCGCTCGGGCGTCCCGGATCGCCGCCGACACCGGGAGCGCCTTCGCCACTGTGGACGTGGACGCGGACCCGGAGGATCAGGCTGAGTATGGCGACCTGGTGCCGGTGATCATGGTCGACGGGGTGGTGCACGACTACTACCACGTCGACGCCGAGCGGCTGCGCGCCGCGCTCACCGGTTGACCCGACTTCCGGCCGCTACCCGCTGTGACCCACTTCACTGTCACCCCGACCGGGTCGGTGATCTGGGCGGACCATCGCCGCGCCATGGGCCCGGTCGGCTCCCGATCGACCCCTGACCGACCCCTGATCGACTTTGTGCACGCGTTCACGAATGACTAGGCTCTGCGCGTACCGGGGACCTAGCACATGTCGGTCGCCACAGCAGCGGTGGGGGCGTGATTCGCCCGGTGGAGGGCAAACGGGTGACAGAGCAGGTCGGCGGGGCTCGGGAGGGTGGCCGCCTACGTGCGATTCCGGAAGCCACGGTGGCCCGCCTCGCGCTGTACCTGCAGGTGCTGACCGCTCTCGACAGCGGCGCATCCGGCCGGGAGACGATCTCGTCCGAGCAGCTGGCCCGCTCCGCCGGCGTCAACTCGGCCAAACTCCGCAAGGACCTGTCGTACCTGGGTTCCTATGGCATTCGCGGCGTCGGCTACGACGTGCGCACCCTGACCGAGGAGATCAGCCGCACCCTCGGCGCCCACCGGGCCCATCGCGTCGCGCTTGTCGGCCTTGGCAACCTGGGGCAGGCGCTGGCCGGGTATCCCGGATTCGCCGGGCGTGGCTTCGTCATCTCCGCCCTGTTCGATGTCGATCCCGCCCGGGTCGGCCGGGAGGTGGGCGGCCGAACGATCCGGCACCTGGACGAGGCCGGCGAGGTGTGCCGGGCCGCCGGCGTCACCATCGGGGTGATCGCGACGCCTGCCACCGCGGCCCAGCAGGTCGCCGAAATCCTGGTGGCCGCGGGCATCCGCTCGATCCTGAACTTCGCCCCGGGGGTGCTCAATATCCCCGGCGACGTCGAAGTGCGGCATGTGGATCTCGCCCTCGAGCTGCAGATCCTGGCCTTCCACGAATCCCGGCGCGAGCCGGATCGGCCCGGTCCGCGGGTGCGGGCGGAGGCGGAACAACCCGGCCACCTTCCGGTCGAGCCGACGCGAGTGGCCGTGACGTCATGATCACCACCTGTTCACCCCGGCGTCGCCCGGGAGACATTGCCGTATTACCGAACCGTGCCGCTGGCCCAGCAGGGTCAGCTACCGGTCGGCGGCCGCAGCCAGCGACCGTCGGCGCACCTGAATGCTCGAGGAGCTCGTGATGACCCGCGCACGTAAACCCGCCGGCCGGATTGCCTTCGTGGGTGCCGGACCCGGCGACCCGGGCCTGCTGACCATGCGGGCGGCCCACGCGCTCGACGCGGCGTCCCTGGTGGTGACCGACCCGGATGTGCCGGCCGACATCACCGCGCTGGCCGGTGAGGCCGAAGTCAAGCCGGCCGTCGGAGAGCCGGCCGAGGTCGCCAGGACGCTGGTCGCCGCGGCCAAGAACGGCCAATTCGTGGTGCGCCTGGTGGCCGGCGACGTGCTCACCGCTGATCCGGTGGTCAAGGAACTGCAGAGTGTGTCGCGCAGCGCCGTGCTGTTCGACGTGATCCCCGGGCTGTCGGCCACGGCGGTCGCGTCCTATTCGGGCATCGCCGTCGGATCGGTGCACACCGTCGCCGACGTGCGCTCCACCTCCGACTGGCCGCGGTTGGCGGCTGCCCCCGGGACCCTGCTGCTGCAGGCTTCGTCCGGTCACCTGGCGGACACGGCTGCCCTGCTCGCCCAATCCGGCATGGCGGGAGAGACCCCGGCCTCGGTGACCTCGGGCGCCACCCTGCCCACCCAGCGGACCGTCGACGGCACTCTGGCCACCCTGGACGGCATCGGCAGCGACATGACCGGCCCCCTGGTGGTCACCGTCGGGGCCGGGATCACCCAGCGGAACCGGTTGTCCTGGTGGGAGTCCCGCGCGCTGTACGGCTGGCGGGTGCTGATCCCGCAGACCAAGGACCCCTCCGAGGAGATGCTCGAACTGCTGCGGATGCACGGCGCCATTCCGCAGCGGGTGCCCACGGTGGCGGTCGAGCCGCCCCGGACCCCGGCGCAGATGGAGCGCGCGGTCAAGGGTCTGGTGGACGGCAGGTACCAGTGGATCGTCTTCACCTCGATCAACTCGGTGCGGGCGGTGTGGGAGAAGTTCACCGAGTTCGGGTTGGACGCGCGTGCGTTCTCCGGGGTGCGGATCGCCTGCGTGGACAGCGCGACCGGCGACGCCGTGCGGGCGCTGGGCATCGTGCCCGAGCTGATCTCGGTCGAGCAGCAGTCCTCGGCCGGCCTGCTCGCCACCTTCCCGGATTACGACGACATCCTCGACCCGGTCGACCGGGTGCTGCTGCCCAGAGCGGACATCGCCACCGAGACCCTGGCCGAGGGCCTGCGCGAGCGCGGCTGGGAAATCGATGACGTGACCGCCTACCGCACGGTGCGCGCCGCGCCGCCGGCCGCGCCGATTCGGGAGGCGATCAAGACGGGCGGGTTCGACGCCGTGTGCTTCACCTCGTCCTCGACGGTGCGCAACCTGGTCGGTATCGCCGGCAAGCCGCACGCCCGGTCGCTGGTCGCCTGTCTGGGACCGAAGACCGCGGAGACCGCGCGCGAGTTCGGCCTGCGGGTGGATGTGCAGCCGGAAGTCGCCGAACTTGGTGCGCTGGTCGAGTCGCTGGCCGAGCACGCGTCGCGGCTGCGGGCCGAGGGTGCCCTGCCGCCGCCGCGGAAGTCGCCGCGCCGCCGCTGAACCTCGATTCGCGCCGCTGCGCCGGTGAACCTCGATCCGCGCCGCTGCGCGCCGCTCCACCGAGGTGTACACCGC
>DATDBV010000136.1:0-8767 GCA_036524715.1 Nakamurella sp.
CCGGCGCGTTGCCGTTGCTGTCCACCGCCCTGGTCGAGCTGTGGCAGCAACGTGACGGCGACACGCTGAGCATGGCCTCCTATCTCGACAGCGGCGGGGTCCGTGGGGCAATCGCGCGGCTCGCCGAGGACACCTACACCCGGGTTTCGGACGAGCACCAGCCCATCGTCAGGGCGATCATGCTGCGCCTGGTGGGTGAGGGCGACGCCGACGCGGCGGTGCGCCGCCGGGCCCCGCTCGCCGAGATGGATCTGGGCCGCGCGGACCTTGCGGGGGTGCTGGCCACCCTGACCGACGGGCGACTGGTCACGGTGTCGCAGGACAGCGTCGAACTGGCCCACGAGGCACTGCTGCGCGAGTGGCCGCGGCTGCGCGGGTGGATCGAGGAGGACGCCGCGGGACACCGGCTGCGCCGGCAGATTACCGACGCGGCGGCGGAGTGGGACACGGGCCGCCGTGACCCGAGCGGACTGTATCGCGGGGCCCGCCTGGCCGCCGCGGTCGACTGGACCACCGACCACGCGGCCGAGCTGAACGCGCTCGAGCGGGAGTTCATCGAGAGCAGCCGGGCCGCCGCCCAACAGGAGACCAGGCGAGTGCGCCGCTCCAACCAGCGCCTGCGGGTGTCGCTCGCCGCGGTCGCGGTGTTGCTGGTGGCCGCCCTGGTCGGCGGGACGCTCGCGGTCATCCAGCGCAGCGACGCGCAGGATGCCGCCGAGGCGGCCCGCGACGCCGAGACTGCGCGGCTCGCGCAGCTGCTGGGTGCGCAGGCCCTCCTCGAAGAGGACCTGGACCTGTCGCTACTGCTCGCCCACCAGTCCCTGACGATCAGTGACACCCCGCAGACCCGGTCGACGCTGCTGACGGTTCTCGCGAAGGCGCCCGCCGCGATCGGGTTCATGCACGTCAACGACGACGCCTTCGTGACCGATGTCGCGCTCAGCCCGGACGGCACGACGCTCGCGATCCTCGACCCGGACAAGATCCACTTCTTCGACACCCGGACGTATCAGCGGATCGGGGCGCCACTGCCGGTGTCAGCCTGGCCCACCAGCGTGGCGTACAGCCCGGACGGAGGTCTGCTGGCCTATGCCCGGGACGGCCTCGACGGCGACGGCTTCTTGCACGTCGTCGATGCGCGCACCCGCGTCGAGTTGGCGACCGCCCCGATCGAGGGACGACCGAGGAAGGTGGCCTTCACCGACGACGGGACCCGACTGGTCGTCATCACGTCGGGGAGCACACCCGTCATCAGCATCCGCGACGCCGACACGCTGAACGAGGTGGCTCCCTCGATCGAGCTGGCTGACTTCCGGGTGTGCGACGACTTCATTCAGTGCCTGGGCCAATTCGCCCTGACGCCCGGCGGCCGTTCGGTCGTGCTCGTGTCGGATTCGGGCATGGTGGCGTGGTGGGACCTGGAGACCGGGCAGCGGACCCGCACGCTCGACATCGACCCGGGTCGCAGACCGCGCGCCATCAGCCCGGACGGACTTGCGGTGGCCGTCGGCACCGAGGACGGAATCCAGCTGATCGACCTGGGCACGGGGGCCTCCCGGACCGCAGTCGACGGGTTCACCGGGCCTCCGTCCTGGGTGAGGTTCAGCCCGGACGCGGCGACCGTCGTGTCGGCGAACGACGACGGGGCGGTGACGCTGTGGGACACCGCGTCGGGTGTGGTACGCGAGACCCTGTACGGGCACAGGGGTCTCGCGCTGCTGTCGGCGTTCAGCACGGATGGCGGGACGCTCTACACGATCGGCCGTGACCTGACCGCGATCGCCTGGGACCTGGCCGGCACCCGCAGCATCAGGCGAACGTTCCCGATTCCCCACATCGCTGGTCCTTCCCCCTCCGCGCCTTCGTACCCACCGTTCAATCCGGGCAGGTTCAGTCCGGACGGCACGCTGATCGCGGTCGGCCTTGATGGCCAGGGCATCGCTTTGTGGGATGCGACGGATCTGACCCCCGCCAGCGCGACCCTCGTGGAGACCGGCGGCGAGGTCAAGGCGCTCGCCTTCTCCCCCGACGGGCACACGCTGGCGGCCGCGGCCGCCAGCGGCACGGTGACGATGTGGGATGTCGCGTCGGAATCGTTGCGGCACAAGCCGATCTTCACGAGGCCGACGAATCCGGGATTCGTTCCAGGGCTTGCCTTCACCCCGGACGGATCGGTGCTGCTCACGTCGAGCGGGTCGGGCGTTCAGTCCTGGGACGTTGCCACCGGCAGCGGTCGGGGCAGATTGGCCGCGGTCGCGAACGTGGCCAGCGACCTGTCGCTCAGCGCGGACGGGACGCTTGCCGCGTTCGCCCTCGTCCCCCGGGGTGGTGTGGAAGTGTGGGATGTCGCGAGGCGATCGCCGGTAGCCGAACTGCCGGGCGAGCCGGAGGCGGACCAGTTCTCCGTTGCGCTCAGCCCCGACGGCCGAACCCTCGCGGTCGGTGGCTTAAGCAGTCTCGTGCGCCTGTGGGACGTCGGCACGCGAGAACTCCTGCGCGAACTGGACCAGGGCGGCACCCGTCCGCTATCGCTCGAGTTCAGCCCGGACGGCCGCGTCCTCGCCTCCGGGAGAACCCTGTGGGACGTGGCGACCGGTACCCGGATCGGACCGAAGCTGGGCGCCGAATCCGAGCCGATGACGGATCTGTCAGCCGACGGTCGCCGACTGCTGGTGACGGCTGGCGGGCATGGCGAGGTTTGGGACGTCGACCCTGCGTGGTGGGTACAGCGGGCTTGTGCGCTGGCGAACCGGACATTGACCGCCGACGAGTGGGAAAGGTTCCTGCCGGGCTGGCCGTACGAACCTGCCTGCGTGCGCTGACAACGGATTCGGGTCTGAAACGCAGCTGATGCGGGCCGGGCAGATGATCGGTGTCGATGCAGCCGATCGTGGCTACCCTTCCTTTGGTCACCCGAACGCGAGGTGTGCACATGAGCGCAGGGCGGGCGGGAGGGCTTGTCGACGGTGCGAATCATCAGCACCGCGCCGACGCCTGTGCGGGGCGACCGAGCCCGCGAGGTGCCCCGCGAAGGGCGACGGCATGACAGTCGTCGATGACCTCGGTGTGGGCACAGTCCTGGCCGGTTTCCGGGTGGAGTCGCTGCTGGGCCGCGGCGGGATGAGCACGGTCTACCTGGTGCAAGACCTGCGCCTCAAGCGTCGGGTGGCGCTGAAGGTGATGGCCGCATCGTTGGCCGCCGACGAGGACTTCCGCGAACGGTTCCTGCGCGAATCGGAGTTGGCCGCGTCGATCGACCATCCGCACATCGTGCCGATCTACCAAGCCGGGGAGAGCGACGGGGTGCTGTTCATCGCCATGCGGTACGTCGCGGGCCGCGACCTCGGGGAGCGGCTCCGGCGCGGACCAGTGGCGCCCGGCGAGGCGATGGCGATCCTCGCCCAGGTCGGCGGCGCGCTCGACGCGGCGCACGCCCGGGGTCTGGTGCACCGCGACGTCAAGCCCTCCAACATCCTCCTCGACCCCGGTACCCGCCCCGATGGTTCCGATCACGCCTACCTGGCCGACTTCGGCGTCACCACCCGGCTCGCCGCCGGACCGGGGGCCGATGGCCGGGCCCTGGTGGGCACCATCGACTATGTCGCGCCGGAGCAGATCGCCGGCGGCGACGTCGACGGACGGGCGGACGTGTACTCGCTGGGTTGCGTGCTTTACGAGTGCCTGGTCGGCGAGCCACCGTTCCCCCGGGAGACCGATGTCCAGGTGGTGTTCGCGCACCTGGACGCCGATCCCCCGGCGCCGAGCGTGCGCGCAGCGGTGCCGACCGCCCTCGATTCCGTGATCGCCACGGCGCTGGCCAAGCAGCCCGAACGGCGCTATCCATCCTGCCGCGAGCTTGCCCGCGCGGCCGTCGCGGTCGTGGTCGACGAGGCCGGCCAACGGATCGCCGACGTCGCGTCCCGCGCCGCCAGCGGTCGCAGCGAACTGACCGATGTCGAGGCGGAGCTGGCGGGACGGGTCGTCGAGCTGCAGGTCGCCCGCGAACGGGCGAGGGCCCTGTCGGACAGCCCGCCGTCCGGCGCCGTCGCCCGGGACGTCTGCCCGTTCAAGGGCCTGGCCAGTTTCGAGTCCGATGACGCGGACAAGTTCTTCGGGCGCGAACGGCTGATCGCCGAACTGGTGGCGCGCCTGGCCGGTGCCACCTTCCTGGGCATCGTCGGCCCGTCGGGCAGCGGCAAGTCGTCGGTGCTCCGGGCCGGGCTGGTCCCGGCGCTCGCCGGCGGGGTGCTGCCCGGCAGCGAGCGCTGGCGGCCGGTGCTGATCCGTCCCGGCGAACGGTCGATCCCGCAGCTGCAGCGGATGCTGGAGGCGGCCGCGGTCGAACCGCTGCTGCTGGTAGTGGACCAGCTCGAGGAGCTGTTCACAGCCTACGACTCGGACGAGGAGCGTGCCGCCTTCGCCGACACGCTCGCGTGGGGTCCCGCGGTCGTGGTGGTGGCGCTGCGCGCCGACTTCTACGGTCGCTTCGCGGCATACCCTGCGCTGGCGGAGCGGTTGGGCGCCCACCACGTGCTGGTCGGCCCCATGCGCGAGTCCGAGCTGCGCCGTGCCATCGAACTGCCGGCGGCACGAGTGGGCTTGGGGGTCGAACCCGAACTGGCCGACCGGCTCGTCGACGATGTGGCGGGCGAGCCGGGCGCGCTGCCGTTGCTGTCCACCGCCCTGGTCGAGTTGTGGCAGCGGCGGCGCGGCGACACCCTCACTCTGGCTTCTACGTCGAGTCCGGCGGGGTTCGCGGCGCGGTCGCCCGGCTCGCCGAGAACACCTACACCCGGGTTCCCGAGTCGCATCGACCGCTGGTCAGGACGATCATGCTGCGCCTGGTCGGCGACCCGGAGGTGGACGCGACGGTGCGTCGCCGGGTCCCGCTGGCCGAGCTGGACCTGGAGCGCGACGAAGCCGTGGCGGGGGTCCTGGCGACCCTGGTGGACGGGCGGCTGGTGACGGTGTCGGCGGGCAGCGTCGAGGTGACCCACGAGGCCGTGCTCACCGAATGGCCGCGCCTGCGTGGGTGGATCGACGAGGACGCGCAGGGCCGCCGGCTGCGCCGGCACATCACCCAGGCGGCGGCGGAATGGGAGACCGCCGGGCGCGAACCGGGCGAGCTCTACCGCGGGGCCCGGCTGGCCGCCGTGCTCGACTGGACCGCCGACCACCCACTCGAGCTGAACGCGCTCGAGCGCGAGTTCGTCGCCGCCGGCCGCGACGCAGCCGAGCAGGAGGCGGTCCGGGCGCACCGCGGCCACCGGCGGCTCCGCGGGCTGTTCGCGGCGGTCGTCGTGCTGCTCGTGGTCTCCCTCGTCGGCGGCATCCTGGCGGTGCTCCAGCGCGGCCAGGCGCAAGACGCCGCCGAGGCGGCCCGGGACGCGGAGGCCGCCCAGTTCGCACAGCGCCTCGGCGCACAGGCGCTCGTCGAGGAGGACCGCGACCTGTCCCTGCTGCTCGCCCGTCAGGCGGTCGCCATCGATGACACCCCGCAGACCCGCGGCTATCTGCTCACCGCCCTCACTCGCGCACCCTCCGCGGTCGCGATCATGCACGGCCTGGACGACGCAACCCTGTCGAACGTCGCCCTCAGCCCGGACGGGGCCACCCTCGCCGTCCTGGACTTCTACCGGAGGCTGCTGTTCTTCGACACCCGCACCCATGGCCAGGTCGGGAGCCGCTGTCCCTGTCGATCCGGTCGAACGCCCTGGCCTACAGCCCGGACGGCACCGTGCTGGCGTATGGCGGAGGAAACGTCGGCGGCGGCAACTTCTCGGTCATCGTGATCGATTCGCGCACGCGCGAGGAGTTGGCCCGGGCCGCCCTACGTAGCCGGCCGTGGCACATGGCCTTCACCGGTGACGGAACCCGGCTCGTCGTGGTCACCTCCGAGGAGGGGAATCCGCCGGCGATCAGCGTCCTCGATGCGGCCACGCTGCAGCCCGTGGGCCTACCGATCGAGGTGGCCTTCCCAGCCCTGCGGCGATCCGTGGTGCAGGCCCCACTTCGTGCTCACCCCGGACGGCCGCTCGGTCATCACCGCATCGGACTCCGGCGAGCTGGCGTGGTGGGACCTGGAGAGGGGACGCACGACCCGCACCATCCCGATCCCGCCCGGCCAGGCGGCGATCGCGCTGAGCCCGGACGGCGCGACGGTGGCCGTCGGCACCGGCGGCGGCATCGAATTGATCGACGCGGCCAGCGGGCAGGCGCGCACGGCCATCGGTGGCCCGGCCGGAAGACCGAACTGGTTGACCTTCAGCCCGGACGCCGCCACCGTCGCCTCGTCGAACGGCGACGGAACGGCGACCGTCTGGGACGTCGCGTCGGCGACCGTCCGCGACTCGATGGGCAGCCACGCGAGTGCCATGCAGCAGTCCGTGTTCGGGGTGGACGGCCGGACCCTGTACACGATCGGCGACGACGGGACCGCGATCGCCTGGGACCTCACCGGCGCCCGCGGGCTCAGACGATCGTTCCCGCTCACGGACCCGGCCGCCGGCATCCCGCCGCAGCCGTCCGACCCGGCACTCCCGCCGCGGGTCAGCCCGGACGGCCGGCTGATCGCGGTCGGCCTGCCGGACGAGGGCGTCGGACTGTGGGACGCGAGTGAGCTGACCCCCAGCGGCGCCCCGATCGTGCCGCCCGGCGGGGTGGTCAGGGCGATCGCCTTCTCGCCCGACAGGCGCACGCTGGCCGTCGCGGCGGACTCCGGGGAGGTGACGATCTGGGACATCGGGTCCCGCTCCCTGCGGGCCGGCCCGATCCCGGCGTCGTCGTCGCAGTTCCTGCATGGGCTCGCCTTCACGCCGGACGGCTCGACCCTCGTCACCAATGGATTGTTCGGTGGCGTGCAGGTTTGGGATGCCACCACCCTGGCCGAGCGGGGCGGTTTCGCAGATCGGCGCGCCGTCAGCGATCTCGCGCTCAGCGCCGACGGAATCCGCGCCGCGTTCGCCCAATACAACGGGGCCGAGGTATGGGACCTCGCCAGGCGCGAGCTGATCGCCACCGTGCCCGGCAACCCGGAGGCGGACGAGTACTCGGTGGCGCTCAGCCCCGACGGCCGCACCCTCGCCGTCGGCGGGTTCGGTCGATTCGTCCGGATCTGGGACGTCGGCACGCAGGCCCTCCTGCACGAACTCGATCCGGGCAGCACCGGCCCGCAAGTGCTCGAGTTCAGCCCGGACGGCAGCACCCTCGCCGCCGCGGGCACCCTCTGGGACGTGACGACCGGCGCCCGCATCGGACCGGTCCTGGCCGCCGGGCCCGAGACTTCGCTGATGGACCTGTCCCCCGACGGGCGCCAGCTGGTGGTGACGTCCAAGGACGGTCACGCGGTCGTCTGGGACGTCGACCCCACGTCATGGGCGGTGCGTGCCTGCGCCGTCGCCAACCGCACGCTGACCCCCACGGAGTGGGAGACCTTCTTGACCGGCCGGCCGTACCAACCCGCGTGCACGAGCTGAGCCGCGTCAGGGGCGGATCGACCAGGTCAACCGCGTCAGGGCGGCCGGCGGGGCGAGTCCGCCCGGTCGCAGACCCGCCGGACGAACAACGTGGGCGCGTGGCCTGCCTGGCGAGGGCGAGCCGGGCCGAGACCCTCCTGCTGCCACCGCGTCGACAGCCCGACGACGAGGAGACCCGCATCGCGAAGTGCCTCCAGCATGCCGTCCGGGCCGGGCGAGGTCAGCACCGGGTCGGCCCGCACGCCCAGCACCCGCTGCACCGCGAGCGAGGCGTGCGACAGCAGCCGGCTCGCGTCGCGCCGACCGTGCTCGGGCACTGCGGCGGTACCCGCCAGGCGGAGCGGGACGCCTGCGGCGCGGGCCAGCCAGGCACCGAGTTCGACCGCCGACCAGTCGTTGTCCGCCCCGCCGAACCGCACCAGCACCGGGCCCTCCGACATGCTCATCCGATGGGTCGAGTTCCGCGGGACGAGGAGCGCCGCGTCGCACACGCCGCGTCGGGAACGATTCCGGCCATGATCATCACGCGGGGTGGCGAGAGGACGAGTGGCTCGGCGACCGCGGGCAGCGCGAGGATCTCCTGCAAGCTGCGGCCGTCTGCACCTCAGTGCTTCTGCGTGCGTCATCGCCTGGACGATGACCGGGACCCTGATCGGTGTTGTGACTGATATGTCGGAAACTTCGCTTCGGTCGCCGCCAGCCCGCCGCCGTGCTGATCAGTCGAACCTCTTGATGCCCGAAATGCGCCAAACGCGTAGTTTGGAACAACGCATTGACACTTGCGCTGATCGTAGACCCATTTCCCACGCTGTTTTGTCCGGTTCTGTGGGTATTGGATCAGCGCAACTCAAGGAGGCCGGGCAGGGATGCCTCGGCGCCCGCACGGCCGGGTTCAAGCTGAGTGGAAGGCCCTGTCGGGGCCGGCCCTGGGCCGGCCCGCCTCAAACCGGGCCCGCCTCAACGCGGCGAAGGGCGCCCGATTTGTGACGATCCGCGCCGAGTTGATCAGCCCGGCCGGCGCAAGCCCATCCGACATCCGCACCAGCAGTCAAAGAAGGCTGCTCACGTGGTTCTCGGAGCGTTGCGTTCGGCTGTAGGGGGCCGAGCCGCGGGTTCACGTGATGGAACGGCGCCTCCCGTCGTCGGGGACGCCGTGTGTGCGAGCGCTGGCGTTGATCTGGCGCGAGCACCGACATCGCAAGCAAGGCACGGGGCCTGGCGCCCACCCGACGGCCCGACGGCGGGGATGTGATCCGGCGCTCACCGACGCGATGACGCCGGTCGCTAGGACC
>DATDBV010000137.1:0-30507 GCA_036524715.1 Nakamurella sp.
TCGATGCCGCGCAGAACCATGTTGTCGCCGAATGACTTGGTCAGCCAGGTGATCTCGATGGCATGACGGGTTTCGGGCATACTGAAGCCTTCCTTGGGTCGGATTTGTCGCGTGGGGACGGGAGATCCCGACGGTGCGTCAGATGTCGAGGTCCTCGATGACCGGTTGATCGTCGGCGCTCACAACGAGGTCGTAGAGCTCGCCCGGCACCTTCTCGCGCAGTTCCTCGACGGTGTCGAGGATCTCGAGAGTGGCGCTGGGGGCGGTTGTTCCCACTTGCTGGTCGCTGCTGAAGTGCTTGCGCCAGCCGGTTGCGGTGCCGTCGGCACCAGCGGTCCAGTGCACCTCGGCGGACCGTTCGATGTGCAGTACGTACTTTCCAGTCCTGCTCCGGTACACCCGGAACTGTTCGACCCTGTCCTTGGTCGACCGCGTCCAAGTGACCAGCTGGATGCCGATGAAACGCTGACGGCGGCCCTTGCCGGGACCGACCCGGACGGTGATCTCCTCGAAACCCTCCAGTTTGGCGTCCTCGACCTCGACCATCCGCCGAAGTGCCTGGACGATCGCCGCAGAGAGGTTGCCGCCGCCCAACTCCTGCGCGCGTTGGAACAGGGCCAGGTCACCGTCGGACACGTAGATCGTCTTGTTCGGCACCATCGCATCGTAGCCTCCGACAGAGGTATACGTATATGGCTACGCATAGCAAGTTGGCTCGATGCGACTGGTTCGGCTGACTCGCTCGGTCGTCGATCGCACCCGCCCACGCCGGTTCGCGATGCCGGATCCGCCGGACGCCGGCAAGGTCATCAAGATCAGGCTGCCGTAACCGTGTTTCGAGGGCCCACCCGGTGGCACACCGGGTCGGCCCTCGAAACATTCCGATCGAATCACTTCCGGCGACTCCGGAAACGGGCCCGGCGCCGGGGGACGAAGCGGTGCCGGTTCTCGAACTCCTTGAGCCGTAGGTGATGCAGCTTGAGGCAATAGTCGGGGTGCAGGTGCATCGGAAACCTCCTGGTCATGGGGGGTGGTGGGGATGTGCGCCGGCCCGGGTGACCCGGCGGGGTGGTCAGCTGGCGTCGACGGTGAACGGGGCGGTGATCAGCCGGCCGTCCGACAGGCGGAACTGGCCCCAGATCCGGTACCTGCCCGGGCCGTCCAGTTCGGTGTGCACGCCCAGGTCCGGGCCGAATGTGGTGCCCGGGACGGCGAACTCGGGCCGACCCTGCTCGTCGCGGGTCTCGGCGTGCTCGTGGGTGAACGTGGCCCCGTCGGCGCGCATGATCACCACGTGCCCGGCGGCGGCGAGGTAGGGCTGCAGGTCGTCGAGCGGCCGGCCTGTCGCCTCGTCGGTGAAGGTGAAGTGCAGGTCGGACCGCCCCTCCGCGCGGGCCTCGCCGGCCAGTTCGACCCGCACCCCGTCCACGATCACCGACCGTGGCCCGATCACCGCGCGGTCCGGCGCCGGTGCGTCCCCGGCGACGGTCAGCACGATGCGCTGGTGCACGTCGGCCAGCCGACCCTGCCGCCGGAACTCGGTGTTCACGATGTAGTCGCCGGCGGTCGGGAAGACCAGGTCGACGGCCAGCTCGCCGGCCCGGCCGGTCGGCTGGGGGCGCACATGCGCGAACGTGCCCAGATCGGCGCGGGTGGCGATCAGGTGCATCCAGGCCTCGTGGCTGCGGACGAGATCTGCTATGGGAGCTTCGGTCTCGACGTCGACCACGGTGACGACCACGCGGGTCGGCTCGCCCGCGCGGGCGTCCGCCGGCAGGTCAAGTCGGACGTCGACGCCCGCATCGGCGGCCTCGTCCGGTGGTACGTCGGCGGTCATCATCACGCTCATCGCCGGTCGCATCGGCATGCCGGTGCCCTGGGTCCAGGCGAGCGTGCCGTTCATGCCGCGCGCGGCGAAGTCCATCCGGCTGACCGCGTTGAGGGTGCCGCCGATCAGCAGCGCGACCGTTGCGACGGTGGCCAGGTACGACCACTGCCCGACCCGCTGCCGCAGCGGCGGGTGCAGGATCTGCTCGGCCGACGCCGTCCGCTCGAACCGTCGCAGCCGCAGCGCGTTGGTCAGCACGCTCACCGAACTCATGGCCATCGCCGCGGACGCCAGGATCGGGTCCAGCAGCGGTCCGCCGACGAGATACAGGGCGCCGGCGGCGACCGGAATGAGCAACACGTTGTACGCGAACGCCCAGCCCAGGCCCTGCTTCATGGTGGCGACGGTGCGACGGGACAGCGCGATGGCGGACACGATGCCGCGCAGGTCACCGCCGACCAGGGTGATATCGGAGGCGGCGATCGCCACGTCCGCGCCGGTGCCGATCGCGATGCCGACGTCGGCGGTGGACAGCGCCGCGGCATCGTTGATGCCGTCGCCGACCATCGCCACGATCTGCCCGTCATCCTGCAGACAGCCGATGGCGGCGGCCTTCTCGGCCGGTCGGACGTCGGCCAGCACCCGGTCGGTCGGGATGCCGACCTGCTCGGCCACGACGGCAGCGGTGGTCGCGGTGTCCCCGGTGAGCATCCACACCTGCAGTCCGAGGGCCTGCAGCGCTGCGATCGCCCCCGCGGATTCGGACTTGACGGTGTCTGCGACGGTCAGCACCGCGACGCCGATGCCGTCCACGGCCAGGAACACCGGGGTGCCGTCCTCGACCGCGGTCAACCGGTCGATGTCGACGCCATGGGCGGCCATCAGGGCGGCGTTGCCGGCCAGCACCGACCGACCGTCGACGGCGGCCGTGATGCCGTATCCCGGGAGCGCCTCGAAGGACTGCACGGCCGGCCGGGTCAGGCCGTGGGCGGCGGCAACGATCGCCTCGCCGACCGGGTGTTCGCTGCCCATCTCCGCCGCGGCGGCCAGCGCCAGCACCTCGTCCCGGGTCCACCCGGTGGCCGGGTGCACGCCGGTCAGCGTGGGCCGGCCGGTGGTGATGGTGCCGGTCTTGTCCAGCACGACGGCGGTCAGCCCGGCCGCCCGCTGCAGGGCGTCGCCGTTGCCGATCAGGATGCCCAGTTCGGCGGCCCGGCCGGTGCCCACCATCACCGCGGTCGGGGTGGCCAGGCCGAGCGCGCACGGGCAGGCGATGATCAGCACCGCGATGCTCGTCGAGACGGCCATGGTCAGCCGGCCGGTGTCCGGTCCGAACAGCAGCCAGCCGGTGAACGTCAGCGCGGCCAGCGCCAGCACGATCGGAATGAACCAGGCGGAGATCCGGTCGGCCAGCCGCTGCATGGGCACCTTGCCGGCCTGCGCCTCCTGGACGAGCCGGGTGATCTGCGCCAGCGCGGTGTCCGCGCCGACCGCGCTCACCCGGGCCAGCACCGAGCCGGTGCGGTTGGCGGTGCCGGCGAGCAGGGAGTCCCCGAGAACCTTGTCCACCGGCTGGCTCTCGCCGGTGATCAGGCTCTCGTCGACCGTGCTGGACCCCTCGGTGACCTCGGCGTCCACCGGAACGGTGTCGCCGGGGCGGATGCGGATCAGGTCACCCACGACGACCTGATCGATCGGCAGTTCCCGTTCGGTGCCGTCCCGCAGCACCCGGGCGGTCGGCGGGGCCAGGTCCATCAGCGCGGTGATGGCCGCGGCGGTCGACTTCTTCGCCCTGGCCTCCATCCACCGCCCGGCCATCACGAGAGCCAGGATCACCAGGGCGGTTTCGAAGTAGACATGCAGCGGCAACCCCCATTGCTCGGCCAGCGACGGCCACAGGGTGACGAACGCGCTGTACCCGTAGGCGACCGCGGTGCTCAGGGCGACGAGGGTGTTCATGCCGACCGAACCGTGCCGGGCCGCGGTCCACGCCGACCGGTAGACGTCCCGCCCGGCCCAGGCCAGCACCACCGTGGAAACCGCGAGGACCGCCGGCATCAGGATGTCCATGGTGTCGATGTAGAACGGCACGTACATGAGCACCATCAGGCCCAACCCGGCGGCCAGGGTGATCTGCCACTGCCGCTTGAAGCGCCGCAACTCCCGGTCGTCGTCCGGCTCGGCCGGTGCCACCTCCGCAGCATCCTCGGAGGTCCGGCGCTTCGGCGTGGCGGTGTAGCCGGCCCGGGTGACCGCCCGGACCAGGTCGTCGGTGTCGACGCGGGTCGGGTCGAAGCTGACGGTGGCGACCTCGGTGGCCAGGTTCACCTGCGCGTCGTTGACCCCGTCGATCTTGTGCAGCGCCCGCTCGACCCGGCCCACGCAGGAGGCGCAGGTCATGCCGCCGACGTCCAGCGTGCAGTCGGCGGTCGTCATGGTGACGGTCATGGTTGTTCCCTCCTTGGCGACGGTCAGGGAATGACCGGATAGCCGGCCTCGTCGGCGGCGGCGGCGATGTCCGCGCGATCCACCGGCCGGTCGGCGAAGACGGTGACGGCACCGGTGGACAGATCGACGTCCACCCGCCGCACGCCGGCGACCCGACCGATCTCCTCCTGGACGGCGCGGCGGCAGTGCTCGCAGGTCATCCCGGCCACCTGGAATGTGGTGCTGGACACGAAGGTCCGGGGCGTGTTGCTCATCATCGTTCTCGCTCCTCAGTGATGGTGGGAATGGTGGGTGGTGGCGGTCTTTCCACGCGGCACCGCGACCAGGGTGAACAGGAACAGCCCGGCCAGGACGGCGGCGGTGACGGTGAACGCGGCGCCGTAACCGTCGATCAGGCCGGTGCGGGTGGTCAGGTCGCCCGCGACGGCGGTGAGCGCGGCGACGCCGACGGCTGCCCCGATCTCGTGTCCGGTCATCATCAGACCGGAGGCCAGGCCCGACTTCTCGGCGGGCACCTCGCTCATCGCGGCCACCGAGATGGCCACGAACATCGGCCCGACTCCGGCGCCGACCAGCAGCAGCCCCGGGAGCACGTGCCAGGCGTAGGTCTCGCCACCGGCCCCCAGGGCCAGCAGCAGCAGGCCAGCGGCCATCACGACCAGGCCCTCCAGGATCAGCGCGCGTGCGCCGACCCGGCCGATCACCTTGGATGCCACCATCGCGGCCAGGGTGATCGCGGCGGCCAGCGGCAGGAACTCCAGCCCGGCGACGACGGCGGAGGACCCGACGATGCTCTGCAGGTACAGCGAGCACAGGAAGATCGCACCCACCACCGCGCCGGTGACGCCGGCCATCACCACCGAGGCGGACACCAGTGACCGGATCCGCCAGATGGATGGGGGAACCAGCGGCTCCCGGCTGCGGCGTTCGAGCATGGCGAAGACGGTCAGCAGCAGCGCGCCGGCGGCGAGCGCACCCCAGGTCCGCGGCGCGGTCAGGCCCGCCGACCGGATCGACTCGATGCCGAGGACGAGCAGCAGTAGCCCGCCGACCAGGGTGGCCGCGCCTGGCACGTCCAGCCGGCGCAGCGCACCTGGCTTCGACTGCCCGGTGCGCACCGCGCGGAGGGTCGCCGCGACGACTGCGACGCCGATCGGCACGTTGACGAAGAACACGGCCCGCCAGCCGAGGGCGCTGGTCAGCGAGCCGCCGAAGAGCACGCCGGCGGCGATGCCGAGGCTGCCGACCGTGCCCCAGACGGCCAGCGCGGTCTGCCGCTGCCGGCCGGCGTAGGCGGTCATGATGATCGACAGCGCCGCCGGGGTGAGCAACGCGGCGCCCACGCCCTGCCCGGCGCGGGTCAGGATGAGCATGAGCGGGGTCTGCGCGACGCCGCTGACCAGCGAGGCGGCGGTGAACAGGGTGACACCGGCGAGGAACGCGCGGCGCCTGTTCAGCAGGTCGGCGATCCGGCCGCCCAGCAGCAGCAGTCCGCCGGAGAGCAGCACGTACGCGCTGATCATCCACTGGTAGTCGGTCGACGACAGGTGCAACGAGTCGCTGATGCTGGGCAGCGCCACGTTCACCACGGATACGTCCAGGATCACCATGATCTGGGCGGCGACGGCAATGGCGAAGATCGTCCAGGGCCGTCGCTCGACATGCGGGTCCTCGGTTCGCGCCTGCTCGGTGACGGGGTGAGCGGTCATTTCGTCCTCCTTCGATGGTCGGGGGTTGGCGAGTCCCCACCGTCGTCGCCGGGTGGGGTCGGTTGCACCGGCGAAATCGCCGGGGTTGCGGGCGGCGCCTTCCGGGTACGGTCACCCACGTGTTGGCCGGACGGGACGCCGAGCGCGCGGCGATCGCCGCGCTGATCGACGTTGCCCGAGGCGGCGCGGGTGGCGCTCTGGTGATCCGTGGCGTGGCGGGGGTCGGTAAGTCGACGCTGTTCGCGTTCGCCGCCGACGCAGCTGACGACGTGCGGGTACTGCGGACCTCGGGAGTGGAGTCGGAATCACCGCTGGCCTTCGCCGCCCTGCAACGGCTGTTGCGCCCGCTGCGTTCGCGGCTGGCGGCACTACCTGTGCCGCAACGCACCTCGCTGCAGGCCGCACTCGGCGATGCCGAGGGGGATGGTGACCGTTTCCTGGCCTTCCTGGGCACACTGAACCTGCTCGCCGACGCCGCCGAGGAGGCGCCGGTGCTGGTGGTCGCCGACGACGCGCACTGGCTGGACGAGGCGTCGTCGGCGGCGCTCATGTTCGTCGCCCGCCGGTTGCAGGCGGAGCGGGTGGTGATCCTGTTCGGCGTGCGAGACGGCGAGTCCACCCGGTTCGACGCCGACGACCTGCCCACGCTGGTGCTCGGCGGTCTGTCCGGCGACGCCGCCGGTGCACTGCTGGCCGACCTGTCCGGCGGACCGGACGACGCGGCGGTGCGGGATCGGTTGGTCGCGGCGACCGGCGGCAACCCGTTGGCGCTCGGCGAACTCGCCGCAGTGCTGGGGTCGGACCGGCTGACCGGTCGATTGCCGCTGCCGGCCCGGCTCCCGGTCACCGGGGGAGCGGAACGTGGCTTCCTGGAACGTATTCGGCGGCTGGACGCGGCCGCTCGGCGGTACCTGCTGGTGGTGGCGGCCGACGACACCGCACGGACGACCGTCATTCGGGACGCCGCCGCATTGCTGGACGCGGGCGACGATGCGCTCGACGCGGTGGAGCGGACCGGGCTGCTGCGGGTCGACGGCGACGAGGTGAGCCTGTTCCACCCGCTCGTGCGATCGGCGGTCTACGGCGCGGCGACCAGCGCCCAGCGGCGCGCCACGCACCGCGCCCTGGCCGACGTGCTACCCGGCGACGCGGATCGGCAGGCCTGGCATCTGGCCGCGGCGGCCGACCGGGCCGACGAGGTGACGGCCGCGGCCCTGGACGCGGTCGCGGAGCGGGCCACCGGCCGGGCCGGTCACGAGGCGGCGGCCAGCGCGTGGGCCCGGGCGGCCGAACTGACCGCCGACGCCTCCGGGCGGGCTGCCCGGTTTGCCGCCGCGGCACAGGCCGCCTGGCTGGCTGCGCAGCCGACCCGTTCCCGGTCACTGGCCGACGCCGCCCCGGCCGACGCAGCGGACCCGTTGCTGCGGGCGGATCTTCACCGCCTGCGCGCCCGGGTGGAGTGGAACATCGGCTCCCCGCTGGTGGCTCAGCGGCTCCTGATGGCCGCCGCCGATGAGGTGCTTTCGGTGGACGTGGAGCGGGCCCGGGCGATGCTGATGCTCGCCGCGGCGGTCGCCTCCTTCGCCCCGGACGGCGCCGAGGACATGTCCGCCCACCTGGTTGCGCTTGGCGATCCGGCGGATGGGTCCACGGGGAACGCGCAACGCTCCGCGCGCCTCTTGGCCGGATTCGTGCACATCCGGGACGGCAGGTTCGACCTCGCCGCGCCACTGTTGCATCCCGAGTTCGCGGCGTGGGACGCGGGCGGAGAGCGGGATCTGGTGGCCAACATCGGCGTCGCCGCGCTGCACTTCGGGGACGACCGGGTCATTCTGGATCTGCATGCCCGGCAGCTCGGCCGGGCCCGGGAATCGGGCGCGCTGGTCGTGATCGTGCACGAGCTCACCAGGCGGGCCTTCGGCGAGTTCGCGGTGGGTGACTGGGCATCCGTGGCCGCGGGATCCGCCGAGTCGCTCGACCTGGCGATCGGCAGCGGGCAGCCGACGCTCACCTTGCTGCCACGTGCCTGGCTGGCGCTCGTCGCAGCGTTGCGTGACCAACCGGCCCAGGCGGCCGAGCACCTGGCCGCGCTCGCGACGACGCCGAACCGGGGAGTGACCGGGCCGATCGTCGCCGACCTCGCGTTGTGGACGCGGGCTCTGCTTGCCGACACGCCGACCGGCGCCCTGCACCACCTTGCGCAGCTCACCACCTTCATCGCCCGGTCGGCCGCGTTCGACCGCCTGGAGACCGCGGTCCGGGCCGAGCGGCCGGATCTGGTTTGCCGATGGGCCGTCGAGCTGGACGAGTTCGGCGCCGCGACCGGCGCGCGATGGGCCGCGGCGGCGGCGTGTTTCGGCCGCGCGTTGCTGGGCGAGGGCGATGTCGCACGCGAGTTCGAGGCGGCGATCGAGCACGCCGATCAGTCGAATCACCGGTTCGATCGGGCCCGGGCTCAACTGGCCTACGGCGAGTACCTGCGTCGGGCCCGGCGCCGAGTGGACGCCCGGGCCCAGCTCCGGGCGGCGTTGCAGGTGTTCGATGACCTGGGCGCCGGCCGGTGGGCGGCGCGGGCGGCGCAGGAAATGCGGGCGTCGGGGGAGACCGCCCGCCGGCGCGATCAGCCGGTGTCCGCCGCGCTGACCGCGCAGGAGCGGCAGGTCGCGGGGCTGGTCCGGCAGGGCCTGTCCAACAAGGACGCGGCGGCCCGGCTGTTCGTCAGCCCACGCACCGTTGACTTCCACCTGCGCAACGTCTTCAGCAAGCTGGGCGTGGCGTCCCGGGCCGAGCTGACCGCGTTGCCGGCCGAGGCCGTCGGGCCCGGCTGATCCACGGATGGCGGTTCGGCACATGGCGGCGCGCCAAGCCGGTCGAAACTGGCGGTTTCCCGGCGAGACGCCCATGGTTCCGGCCGTAGCGTCGCCGGCCATGACCACCTCTTCGGCTTCTTCGACAGTGCACAACGATTCCGACATCCTCGATGTGCTGGTGATCGGGGCCGGGCAGGCCGGCCTGGCAGTCGGCCACCACCTGACCCGGCACACCGACCGGTTCCTGATCGTGGACGCGGCCCCGGAGATCGGGCACAGTTGGCGCTCGCGCTGGGACTCGTTGCGGCTGTTCAGCCCGGCCGAATACGACGGCCTGCCGGGCCTGCCGTTCCCCGCGCGGGCCGGCACCCACCCGGGCAAGGACGACGTCGCCGACTACCTGCGCGGCTATGCCGAACGGTTCGAACTGCCCGTGCGCCTGATGTCCCCGGTGACCCGCCTGCGTCACGACGACGGAATGTGCAACGCGGAACTTCCGTCGGTCGACCTGCGGGCGCGGCGGGTCGTCGTCGCCACCGGGCCGTTCCGGACGCCGTTCATCCCGGCCATCGCCCGCCACGGCACGTTGCCCAACGGCACACCGCCGACTACCGCAATCCGCAGCAAATCCCTCGTGACGCACGGGTTCTCGTCGTCGGCGCGGCCAACTCGGGGTTGCAGATCGCCGCCGAGTGGCCGCCACCCACCAGGTCACCGTGGCCGTTGGCTCCCGATCACCGGAGCTGCCACAGCGGATCCTCGGCCGCGATCTCTTCTTCTGGCTGAGCAACGTCGGCTTTTTCACGGTGCCCGCCGACGGCCGGCTCGGGCGGCGGCTCCGGGCACGGGGCGATCTGGTGATCGGCACCCGGACCGACGACCTGCGCCGGCGCGGAGTCGGGTTCCGGCCCCGGCTGACCGGTTTCGCCGGACGTTCCGCGTCATTCGCCGACGGATCGGTTGCCGAGTTCGACATGGTGGTGTGGGCCACCGGGTATCGGCCGGATTACCGCTGGCTGGACATTGCCGGCGTCGTGGTGGACGGCGCGGTCAGGCACCGGGTGGGTGTCACCGACGTGCCCGGGCTGTCCTTCGTCGGACTGCCCTGGCAGTCCAGCCGCGGGTCGGCGCTGCTCGGCTTCGTCGGCCGGGACGCCCAGCGGCTGGTGGAACTGATGTGCGCCGACCGGGCCGTCACCTCGGCTTGAGCCATCTGCAGGCCACGGTGCCGGTTGAACCTGCAGATGGCTCAAGTCGGCGCCTCGATCGGGGGCCGGCCTGGTCGATCCTGAACCTGTCACGTCGGCGACGGGCCCGGGCTCAGCACGGCGACGGGGATCGTCCGGCCGGGCCCGACGGGCGTACTTGGCCACCTCCGGGGCCCTGGCCAGGATCACGTCATGCCACATCACGTCCCGTTCCACTCCGGTCAATTCACGCCGGCCCATTCGCAGCCGCCGCGACATCACCTGGACGTCGGCGCTCGGCGTGGCCCGCAGATTCCGGAACCAGTCGGGGTCGCGGCGCGATCCGGATCCGGTTCCCCAGACGACGAATCCGTCGGGCGTGTCCAGAAACCGCACGCAGGTCGATCGAGCAATGCCGGTTCGCCGGCCCGGGGTCGTGATCAGCAGGACGGTGACGGCGCGACTGCCGCTGGACAGCCGCCCGCCCGACGCGCGGTACAGCCAGACACCGAAACGGTTGCCGGATCGGGTGAGGGTCAGTCGGAGCGACGCCATGGTGCCTCCACTGTCGGGTCGTCCTGGCCGGACTCGACTGCACCCGCCATGGTCCCGCTTCGCTGTGCGTCCGTGAACGGGGCTGACCCCGTGGCCACCCCGCGGTTGGCCACGGGTGCCAGGGTCCGGGCGGCCCGCTCGCCGTGCCGTCTGCGGAAGTCGGCCGGAAGTCCGTGCGGAAAGTCCGTGCGGATTCACACGGGGCGCATGCCGCCGCGGGGGACGTGATTCGACGGCGCCGGCTGCGTCGGCTGCGTCGGTGCCACCGTGACGGTCGAACAGGTCGGAACACCGGTGGCAGGTGCCCCTTCGGGGGTCGTGGCTGCACAAGCCGCCATCAGTGGCAGGCACAGCATCGACCCAACAACGCATGCTCGACGCAGGGTTCGCAAACCCGTGACAATGGCCATGACCGGACCCTCTCCGTTGGTTTCGTGCCCGTTGATGACGATCCTGGGGCGGTGAGGTAGGCGACCGAATCGGTCGAGCGGGTCGACCTGAGGCTCCGGGTACCTCAGACCGCTCCCCGGGCCAGAAGGGAAGCTGAGGTAGCCGGGTTCGAGCATGAGGTCACCCGCCCGATGCGACTTCCGGGAATGATCCGCACGATGGGACGATGCTGGCTGTGACTCGTCGTGCAAGCTCGAGTCGGTTCATCGGCAGGGTCGAGCAGATCGCCCTGTTCGACGACGTCCTGGGTGACCTCGTCGTGCTCGACGGTGTCGGCCGCGGAGAGGTGCTGCTCGTCGGCGGTGAGGCGGGTGTCGGCAAGACCCGGTTGGCCGACGAATGGAGCGACCGAGCCCGGCTCGCCGGTGTTGCCGTCGTGCGGGGCTGGTGCGTCGAGCACGGTGACGACACGATGCCCCTCGCGCCGATTGCGGACATCCTGCGGGACGTCGCGGCCGGGGCCTCGCTGGAGCCGGACGACGTCCTTGGCCCGAAGGTTGACGACCTCTCCCGGCTGGTGCCCGATCTCGACCTGCGCGCCGAGCATCCGCCGAGCCAATCGGTCAAGTCCATGGCGACGCTGTGCGACGGGGTGTTGCGGGTGCTGTTGGGCCTGTCCGCACGTCGCCCGTTGGCCGTCGTGCTGGAGGACCTGCACTGGTCGGACGCATCGACGCGGCAATTGCTGATGTTTCTCGCGCCGCGCGTCACGCGCCATCGAATCGCGCTGATCCTGACCTATCGATCCGACGAACTGCATCGTCGCCACCCGCTGCGGCCATTTCTGGCGTCGTTGCGACGAGTCGTCAGGCCGGAGCAGATCGACCTGCTGCCGTTCACGAAGGATGAACTGACAGATCTGGTCGCGGAGGTCACCGGGGCGTCCCCCGAGCCGCGGGTGGTCGGCGGTTTGCACGATCGATGCGCCGGCAATGCCTTTTTCGCCGAGGAACTCCTGGCCGGCGAGGCACTGGGGCGGCCATCGCTGGTACTTCGGGACGCCGTCCTTGCCCGGACAGAGGGCTTGGGGGAGGATGCGTTGACCTTGCTCGGCACGGCGGCCGCGGCCGGTGCGCGGGCCGGGGCGTCGGTGCTGGCCGCCGCATCCGGATTGGATCCGAACCGTTTCGCGGAGGCGGTCGAAGCCGTTGCCGCCGCGGGTCTGTGCATCCAGGATGGGGACAGGATCAGCTTCCGGCACGAGCTTGCCCGGGAGATCGTCGAGGACGAGATGCTCACCGGCGATCGCCCCGGGGTGCATGCCGCGCTGGCGTCGGCCATGCAGGCGTTGACTCTGCACCGCATGGGCGAGATCGCGAGGCACTGGTTGCTCGCCGGTGATCGGGGTGCGGCCCTGCAGGCGTCGGTGGCGGCGGGTCGGGCGGCAACGGAGATCGCCGCCGACGCGGAGGCGTTGACGCAGTTCGAACGGGCACTGGAACTGTGGGACATGGTGCCCGACCCGGCGATGCTGGCGGGCTGCGATCATGTCGACCTGCTGATGGACGCCGCCGACGCCGCCGGTCGCGCTCGTCTCTTCGGCCGGGCAGTGGCGCTCGGTCGGCGGGGGATTGCGGAGACGGCGAGTGGCAATCCCGACGCGGAAGGTGCGGCCTGCCTTCGGATGCTGACTTGGGCGTGGTTCTGCCTCGAGGACGAGGACATCGCTCGGCTGATCGAGCGGGCAGGCAGGGTCGTCGAAGACCCGCCGGGCGGCCGAACGGCGCTGGCTTTGGCCTGGCAGGCCATGCTCGCACTCTCCACCCGCGAACACGATCGGACGGGCGTTGACGTGGCGCGGCCGATTGCCCGGCGAGCGGTGGAACTCGCGCGGGCCGGCGGTCATGTCCAAGCGGAGGCATTAGCCGAGGTCACCCTCGGCGTGTGCACCTGTGTCGAGCGGAATCCCGATGGTCTTCGGGAGATCCGGTCGGCATTGGAGAAGGCCAAGGCCGGCGGCTTCGCCATGGAGGCGGGGTGGGCGTACGACGACCTCGCCTTCTACTTGAGCGAATTCCGGCGGTACGACGACGTCATCGACCTCGAACAGGAGGCAATCGATTACTGCACCGCGGCCGGAATCCAGCGGGTTCAGGGCGTGATGATTGCGCTGAGCGTGATCCGAGCCCTGGAGCGCCGGGGTCGCTGGCAGGCCGTGGAACGTCGGGTGGAGGGCCTGCGGGCGGATTTCGGGACGCTGGACATCGAGCACCTGACCTTGGCCGATTCCTGGGGCCTGATCCGGGTGCGCCAGGGTCGATTGGACCACGTACAGGACCTGGTCGATGTCACGTTCTCGCGAATGGGCGATCATCGGTCGGTCATCGGACCCACCACCGTGACGGCCATCGAACTCGCGGCGGCCGGCGGATCCGTTGCCGGTGTTCCGGATATGGTCGATTCCGCACTCGACCGCATCCTGCCCCGGTTCGCAGAAAGTGCCGGTGCCGTGGTCGCGGCGGGCATCCGAGCCCTTGCCGACTTCCACGGACGATCATCGACCGGCGCCGGCCTCGACGATCGACAGCCTCTGCGGCACCGTGCCGACCGGTGGCTTGACCTGGTCAGGCAGGCCCAACCGCCCCTGGTGCCACCCTGGATGCTGACCGCGGAGGCCGAACGCAGCCGACTCGACGACTCAGGTGAAACACAGTGGCGGGCGGCCGTCGCGGCATGGCGCGATCTCGGCGCGCCCTATGAGAGGGCCTACACCCAATGGCGGCTGTGCGAGACGATGCTGAGCGGCAGCGAGAGGCAGTCCGCCGACACCCGAGCGGAGGCCCGGACGATGCTGGTCGAAGCGAGACGGATCGCGGACGAACTCGAAGCGGCTCCATTGCGTGAGCAGATCGAGTTGCTGGGCGCCCGCGCGCATCTGTCCCTGGACGTCATCCCCCGCAAACCCGAAGGTACGGGTCGAAATGACCAGATGGGATTGACCGAACGAGAGTCCGAGGTTCTCCGCCTCGTCGCGCAGGGGTACTCGAATGGACAGATCGGTCAGGCATTGTTCATCAGCCGTAAGACGGCGAGCGTCCATGTCTCGAACATCCTGCGCAAGCTCGGTGTATCCAGTCGCATCGAGGCTGCGACCCGGTCGATGCACGGCGAATCCGGCGGACAGTTCTGAGTTCGTGACAGCAGCCTTCGACCACCATCACGGCTCGGACCAGCCGAACGCGACGGTCGCGCCGATGATTTCGGGGCGAAGCCTGTGCATCTCGTCGGTGTAGCGCTGCATGACGTCCCGCATCCGGTCGGCGTCGGAGGTGTGGCCCTCCATCACCTGCACGAACCCCGCGTCGTCGGAGCCACCCTGCATCCACAAATCGACCTTCGGGCAGTCGAAGAACGTCACCGGCCCGTCGAAGCACTTCTCGCGCGACTCGGTGCCTTGACGGCCGGTGGGCCGGGTGGGTGGTCCGCGGTGCGGGTCACCGCCGCTGCCGGCACGTCGGCACTCACCCAGCGGCGTGGACGCCGGCCCATCCACCCCTGCGGTGCGACGGGCCGCGCCCACTCGAGGTTCGCGACACGCACCGCGCGGGTCCACGAGTGACATGGTTCGAGTCGGCAGACTGCTCCCATGAGTCCTGTCAGCCGCGGCCGGAAGGCCAAGCGTCGGAAGTCATCCGGCCGGAGGAATGCTCGACCTCTCATCAACAACACGTTCGAGACGTGCGACTGCCCGTCGTGCTCGGGCCTGGGCTTCGACCCGCAGCGGCTGATCGACGGGCTCCTCGCGGCCGCCTCGGACCTGGCCAGGTCGGAGGACCCGTTCGAAGCGGAGGTGATGGGCGCGTCCTTCATGTCGATCGGCGAATCCGCCGGCGAGAGCTTTGCGGATGCGTTGATCGACGGCTTCATCCCCGCGTTCGAGTCTCGAGCGAGCCGGGAGGCACTGGCGACGCTGCTGGCGATCGGTTCAATCGCACCAGGCCGCGCCGGCCTGGCGGCCTCGGCGGCCGCCGACCGCCTGGTTCGGGACGGTGTCCCCGGGCCACGGTGGACGGCCGCCCTGCGTTCGCCGGTGACGGTCGGCGACTGTCTGCGCCTGAGCGATTCGGCGAACACATCGTCGATGCTGGCCTGCTCATTTCATCGGGCGGGGCGCTCGCACGCCTTCGTGATCGGCGTGGACCATGAGGACTGCGGCGCCGCCGGCGACATCTTCGTGTTCGACGCGAATCGGCTGCCCGGAGTGCTCGAGAAGGCGCGGGCGCTCGCCCGTGCCGACGGCGTGGAGATCATGACCGCGGCGGTGGATCCGGCCGAGTTCCGCTGGCAGGTCGAGCAGGCCCTGGCCGCGCGGGCGGTGCACGACAGTGCCCTCGGTGATGAGGAATTGCAGACATTGTCGGCCGACGGGGACGGGCTCAGCTACCCGGCGCTGGCGGTGCTGGTGCGGGCCCGGATGTCGACGCTGCCGACCACCGGCCGACCCGCGGCGCAGCACGGCGGCGTGCTCTCTCCGCTGCAGATGCTGAGGCAACTGGCGGGCACCGACGACCTGTTCGGTCCCCGGAAGCCGAATATGGTGCTCGGCGGGGTGGCCGCCCTGCCCGCGAAGCGCAAGAAGTCCGACCCACCGGCGCCGGTGTACCAGATCAAGGTCGCCTTGCGGGGGGCGAAACCGCCGATCTGGCGGCGCCTCGAGGTACCCGCAGATATCAGCCTTGCCCGGCTGCACACCGTCCTGCAGATCGCGTTCGGGTGGGGCAACAGTCACCTGCACGTCTTCGAAACCCCCTACGGCAGTTACGGTACCGCCGATGCCGACCTGGGTCATAGTTCGGACGAGCAGGTGACGTTGGAACAGGTCGCCCCCTTGGCCACGAGCAACCTGCGCTACACCTACGACTTCGGCGATGACTGGGAGCACGACATCCTGGTGGAGAAGGTGCTCGACCGCACCGGAACGGCCCCGCTTCCGCGATGCACGGGTGGGCGGCGCGCCGCTCCTCCCGAGGATTGC
The DNA here is from genome assembly GCA_036524715.1 of Nakamurella sp. GTDB lineage: Bacteria > Actinomycetota > Actinomycetes > Mycobacteriales > Nakamurellaceae > Nakamurella. The sequence continues at coordinate 15,963 of DATDBV010000137.1, forward strand.
GGTGGCATCCCGGGCTACGCAGATCTGGTGGATGTCCTGAGCGACCCCGCCGATCAGGAGCACGAGGACATGCTGGACTGGCTGGGACTCGATGACGCAGCCGAGTTCGACACCGAGACGTTCGACGCCGGAACGGTGACCCGGGCGTTGTCCCGGGTGTCCTGACCTGCTGACCTTATGACCTTGCTGGGCATCGCGTTCAGCGCTCGAACGAACGAGAACCGAGTACGTCAACGCGACCCATGACCTGCCGGACAGTGGCGTGGCGGCCGCGAGATTCAGCCCGAGAGTGCCTCTGCGGCAGGTTGTGGTGGCGAAGCGGTCGACTCCCGCACGATGAGCGAGGTCGCCAGTTCGAAATGATGGGTCTCGGGCCGTTCACCCCGGGCCAGGGCGAGGACCGTTCGCACGGCCAGGCGTCCCATCTCACGTAGGGGCTGCCGAACGGTGGTCAACGGCGGGGCCGCCGACTCGGCGAGGAAAGTGTCGTCGAATCCGATGACACTGAGATCCTCGGGCACCCGGAGGTGCCGATCACGGGCGGCGGCCAGGACGCCGAGCGCGGACGTGTCGCAGCCCGCGACGATGGCCGTCGGCGGTGGGTCGAGGTCGAGCAACCGTTCGGTCATCCGTCGCCCGTCGGCGTGGGTGAAGCCCAGTTGCTGGATCAGCCCGTCGTCGACGGCGAGTCCGACAGCGCTCAACGCCCCGCGATGACCGTGCAGGCGATGGCGGGCCGGCGTCGATTCGGCGGGGCCGCCGGCGAATCCGATGCGCCGGTGGCCCAGATCGAGCAGGTGCCTGGTGGCCTGGTATCCGCCGGTCCAATTGGTGGCACTGACGGTGACGAGTCCGTCGTCGTCGTCGCGGGCACTGACCGGGTCGACGGTGACGAGCCCGATGCCGTCGGCCGCCGCCGCCTCGATCGCCTCCGCCGCCACCTCGGTGGTGACGGCGATGACGCCGCGGTGCCCCTTGGCGGCGATGCCGTGCAGCCACTCCGCGCTGAGCGGCTCATGCGCGTGCCGGCCGCTCAGGCTGGTCGCCACGACGTCCACCCCGAGCTCGAGACCGGCACCCACGATGCCGCCGAGAACCTGAACCGCATAAGGACTTTCAAAAGCATCGAAGAGGACGGTCAGCTCATCGACGGCCTGGCCGGTGCCGTGCGCGGTACTCGGCCGGTACCGGATCTCCTTCATCACGTCGTGGACCCGTTGCCTGGTCGCCGACGACACGCCGCCACGACCGTTCAGCACCTTCGAGGCGGTCGCCTTCGACACTCCGGCGGCCTGCGCCACGTCCTCGAGCGTGGCACGCTCCGCTGCCCGACCCACCATGGTCGTCTCCTCCCGAATCTCGAAACAGTTTCGCAGACCGTCGCCGGCATCGCAACCTGATCATCTCCGCAGGTTGGCAGCAGAAACATGCCGGGGGTTGCGCTTTGCCGAACGATCCGGATAAGGTGCATCGAGTAAACAAATCACGGAAACTGTTTCGTCAGTTCTATCGACACCCCAGCCCACTCTCTCGAAAGGCACCGACGCCCATGAGAAGGACCAGGTCCCGCGCGCTGTTCGCCGCTGCGGCCCTCGCCGCGACCCTGACTGTCACCGCCTGTGGCGGCGCGACTCCCGGCGGAGGTGGTGCGGAACCCGGCGGCGGCTCGTCGGCCGACACCAGTGCTTGGGTGCTGACCGGCGGCGGCTGGCCCGTGATCGAGCAGTCGTTCGACACCTGGAACGGCGCACACCCGGACCAGAACATCGCGGTCGAGTCGTTCGCGAACGACGCCTTCAAGGAGAAGATCCGCACCTCGGTGGGTGCCGGGCAGGCGCCCACGCTGATCCTCAACTGGACCGGCGGCACCCTGGCCGACTACGTCGACAACCAGCAGGTTGTCGACATCACCGCGCAGACCAAAGATCTGACCTCGCGGGTGCTGCCGTCGGTGGCGCAGAACGGGGTCGTCGACGGGGTGACCTACGCGGTGCCGATGAACGACGTGCAGCCGGTGGTCATGTACTACAACCAGGCCCTGTTCGATCAGGTCGGGATCGCCGTGCCCAAGACCGACGAGGAACTGCTCGCCGCCGTCGCCAAGTTCAAGGAGGCGGGGATCATCCCCATCTCGATGGCCGGGCAGAGCGTCTGGCCCGAGCTGATGTGGCTGCAGTATCTGACCGACCGGATCGGCGGCCCGGAGGTGTTCCAGAACATCCTCGACGGCAAGCCGGATGCCTGGTCCGACCCGGCGATCACGCAGGCGCTGACCAAGATCAAGGAACTGGTCGACGCCGGGGCGTTCGGCGACGGCTTTGCGTCGGTGACCGCGGATCAGGGCGCGGACTTCGCCCTCGTGCACACCGGCAAGGCGGCGATGATCCTGCAGGGCAGCTGGGGCTACGCGACGTTCAAGAACGACAACCCCGAGTTCTTCAGCACCTCGCTCGGGTTCACCTCGTTCCCGACGATCGCCGGCGGCACCGGCGACCCGGCGAACATCGTCGGCAATCCGGCGAACTTCTGGTCGGTCTCGGCGAGTGCGAGCGCGGATGCGCAGAAGGTTGCCACGGACTACATCGACGAGTCGGTCTACAGCGACGATGTCGTCAAGGCCATGCTCGACGCCGGTTCCCTGCCGCCGATCAAGGATCTCGGGGACAAGATCGCGGCCAGCCCGGACGCCAAGTACCTGAACTTCGCCTACGACCTGGTCCAGAACGCGCCGCACTTCCAGCTCTCCTGGGATCAGGCGCTGCCGCCGCAAGCGGCGACGGAGTTGCTGACGAATCTCAGTCAGGTGTTCCTCGGGCAGAACAGCCCGGAGCAGTTCGTCACCGCGATGAACGCGACGCAGCAGCAGTGACCGTGTCGACCATGACGCGGGAGCAGGAGGGGACCGCCGGTGTGTCCACGCGACACAGACGCACCGGCGCCCCCATCCTGATGGTGCTGCCCGCCGCCATCTTCTTCGGCGCCTTCGCTGTGGTGCCGCTGCTCGGGGTTCTCGTGCTCTCGTTCATGGACTGGGACGGGCTCGGCACGCCGACCTGGGCCGGCCTGACCAACTGGGCCTCGGTGCTCACCGATCCGGTCACGCTCGAGGCCATGCGCCTGACCGTGATCTTCGTGGTCGTGTCGTTCCTGTTCCAGGCGCCCATCTCGCTGCTGCTCGGCGTCTTCATGGCCGGCCGGCAGCGCAACCGGGCGCTGCTGTCGGTGCTGTCGTTCCTGCCGCTGCTGTTCTCCTCGGCCGCGATCGGCATCACGTTCAAGGCGCTGCTCGACCCGAACTTCGGCCTGTCCAGTGTGCTGCCCGGCGGTCTGCTCGGCGGGAACTGGCTGGGTGATCCGGACCGGGCGCTCTATGTCTGCATCTTCGTCGTCGGCTGGAGCTTCATTCCGTTCCACGCCCTGCTCTACCAGGCGGGCGTGCGGCAGATCCCGGCGTCGCTGTACGAGGCCGCGCAACTGGACGGCGCCGGCACGGTGAAGCTGTTCTGGTACGTGACCATCCCGCAGCTGCGGTACACGATCATCACGTCCTCGACGCTGATGATCGTGGGATCGCTGACCTACTTCGACCTGATCTTCGTCCTCACCGGCGGCGGTCCGGGCAACGCCACCCGCATCCTTCCGCTCGACATGTACCTGATCGGCTTCCGCAGCTACGACATGGGTGCCGCCAGTGCCATCGGCGTGATCCTGGTCGCCGTCGGGCTCACCCTGTCGCTGCTGCTCAACCGGCTGTCCGGGGCGAGCCGGATGGAAAGTCAGCAGGCGGGACTGTGATGATCAAGAGCAAGAACATCATCGGCGGGTTCGGTGCCTGGCTGTGGCTGGCCATCACCATCGTCCCGATCTACTACATCGTGGTGACCAGCCTGCGCAAGCAGTCCGACTACTTCACCGAGAGTCCGTTGTCGATCCCGCAGGATCCGACACTCGGCGCTTACCAACTGGTCCTGCAGAACGACTTCCTGCGGTACTTCTCGAACAGCGTGATCGTCACGGTGGCGTCGGTCGCGGTGACGTTGGCGCTCGCGCTGATGGCGTCGTACTACGTCGCCCGCTCGAGCACGCCCGGCGCCGCCCGGATGCTGCGGATCTTCCTGATGGGTTTGGCGATCCCGATCCAGGCCACCATCATCCCGGTCTACTACATGATCGTGAAGATGGGGCTGTACGACAGCCTGCTGGCCCTGGTGCTGCCGTCGGTCGCCTTCTCCATCCCGATCTCGGTGCTCATCATCGTGAACTTCCTGCGCGACATCCCCGGCGAGCTGTTCGAGTCGATGCACCTGGACGGGGCGAACGACTGGCGGCAGCTGTGGAGTCTCGCGCTGCCGCTCACCCGCCCCGCGCTGATGACCGTCGGCGTCTATGTCGGCCTGAACGTGTGGAACGGCTTCCTCTTTCCGCTGATCCTCACCCAGAGCTCCAGTGTCCGGGTGCTTCCGCTGTCGCTGTGGACCTACCAGGGCCAATTCGCCGTGAACGTCCCGGCAGTCCTTGCCGCGGTGACACTGTCGGCCCTGCCCGTGCTCGCCGCCTACATCGTGGGCCGCCGTCAACTCGTGTCCGGCCTGACCGCCGGCTTCGGCAAGTAGGCCCGGATGGCCAGGAACGGACAACTTCGAACAATGACTTCCGTCAAGGAAACCACCAGCCCCTGGGGGAACGCCACCAGGCCCGTGGCCGAACGGGTCGAGCTCCTGCTCGGCTCGATGACGCCGGAGCAGAAGGCGGCGCAGCTGGGCAGCTACTGGCGTCCGCACGGCACGCCCGACGAGCAGGTCGCGCCGATGGAGGGCGCCCTGTCCGACCGGCGGCAGGGATTCGCCGACTACATCCGGCACGGCCTGGGCCAGCTGACCCGGGTGTTCGGCAGCGTCCCGGTCACGGCCGCGGAGGGGGTGGCGGACCTGCTCGAGATGCAACGGCAGGTGGTCGAGGCACCGGACGGGCTGGGCATTCCCGCCCTGGCCCACGAGGAATGCCTGACCGGGTTCACCACCCTGGGCGCGACGGTGTACCCGACGCCGCTCGCCTGGGGGGCCACCTTCGACCCGGACCTCATCGCCGAGATGAGCCGGGCCATCGGCCGGGACCTGCGCACAGTCGGTGTGCATCAGGGACTCTCGCCCGTTCTCGATGTGACACGGGACTACCGCTGGGGGCGGACGGAGGAGACGATCGGCGAGGACCCCTACCTCGTCGGCACCATCGGCACCGCATACGTGCAGGGTCTGCAGTCCGCCGGAATCATCGCCACGCTCAAGCATTTCGTCGGATACTCGGCGTCGCGGGCGGCCCGCAATCATGCCCCGGTGCCCATCGGTCGCCGCGAACTCGCCGACGTCCTGCTGGTCCCATTCGAGATGGCGATCCGGGAGGGCCGCGCGAAGTCGGTGATGAACTCGTACGCCGATGTCGACGGGATGCCGCCGGCGGCCAGTCGCGAGTTGCTCACGACCCTGCTGCGGGAGCACTGGGGCTTCACCGGCACGGTGGTCTCGGACTACTGGGCGATCAGTTTCCTGGAGATGATGCACAAGGTCGCGGCCGGTCCGGCGGAGGCGGCTCGGCTGGCGCTGACGGCCGGTCTGGACGTGGAGCTGCCGGAAACCGAGGCGTTCGCGCACCTGCCGGGCCTGGTTCGGGCCGGTGAGCTGGACGAGTCACTGCTGGATGGCGCGGTCCGCCGGGTGCTGACGCAGAAGGCCGAACTGGGACTCCTCGACGATGACTGGGCACCACCGCCGGCAGGTTCCACCGTCGATCTGGACCACGCCGGGAACCGCGCGTTGGCCCGGCGGATCGCCGAACAGTCCGTCGTCCTTGTCGCCAATGACGGGGTGCTGCCGCTGGCCCGCGGCCGGCGGATCGCGCTGATCGGGCCGAGCGCGGCTGAGCCGCGGTGCTTCCTGGGGTGCTACTCCTTCCCGAATCACGTCCTGTCCCGGCATCGGAGCGGGGACAACGGCATCGAGATCCCGACTCTGCTGGAGTCGATGCGCATCGCCTGGCCCGTCGAAGACATCTCCCACGAGCCCGGCTGCGGTTTCACCGGCGACGACCGGTCGGGCTTGGCGGCGGCGGTCGAGGCCGCGGCGGCCGCCGACGTGGCGGTCGTGGTGGTCGGTGACATTGCCGGCCTGTTCGGCCGCGGAACCTCCGGTGAGGGCTGCGACGCGCCCGACCTCGCGCTGCCCGGGGTCCAGGGCGACCTGGTGGACGCCGTGCTGGACACCGGCACGCCGCTGGTCCTGGTGGTCGTGTCCGGGCGGCCGTACGCGCTGGGCCGCTATGCCGACCGGTGCTCGGCGATCATGCAGGCCTTCCTGCCCGGCGAGGAGGGTGGGCCCGCCCTCGCCGGCATTCTCACCGGTACCGTCGAGCCGACCGGCCGGTTGCCCGTCGGGATCCCCCGCGACCCCGGGGGTCAGCCCGGAACGTATCTCGCGGCCCCGCTCGGTCTGCGGACGGACGGCATCTCGAACCTCGACCCGACGCCGCTGTTCCCGTTCGGACACGGCCTGTCCTATTCGCGGGTCGAGTACGGCCGCCTTTCCGCCGACAGGACGGAGATGGATGTCGACGGGACGGTGGAACTCTCGGTTCAGGTGCGCAACACGGGCGAGCGCCCGTGCGCGGAGGTGGTGCAGCTCTACCTCAGCGACCCGGTCGCCCAGGTGGTCCGTCCGGTGCGTCAACTCGTCGGCTATGCCCGGGTGCCGCTGACACCCGGTCAGGCCCGGACGGTCTCGTTCGGCGTGCACGCCGACCGGACGTCGTTCACCGGCCGGGATCTGCACCGCGTGGTCGAACCGGGGGTCTTGACCTTCGCCGTCGGACCGTCCAGCGCCGACCTGGCCGCCGCGGTCGACGTGCGGGTGGTGGGGGAGGAGCGTGCGGTGACCGGTGCGCGGGTGCTGCTCACGCCCACCCGGGTGTCCGGGTGAAGCCGTCGGGTGCATCGCGAAGCACGGCCCAGCCTCGGCTTCGCGCCCACAATGCGCGCCGCGCGCCCACTATTGCCGGCGCGTACCGACCAAGGCCGGCGCGAAGCCAGCCCGCGCCCGCAGAACCGCGCGCCCAGGATCAGTCGAAGCGGCCGGAGATGTAGTCCTCGGTGGACTTCTCGTCCGGGCTCGGCTGGACCGGTCGGCCGACCCGGTCGCGGCTATGGTGATCAGCATGGTCATCACGGACGCTCACGCTGTGATTGCCGCGTTGGCTGATCCTCAGACGCTGTATGTGTTCGGGGTGATCGCGGTGAGAACCTCGAAGCTGGGAGAGCGGGAGACGGATCGGGTGCGGTCGACGCCCTATGTGACGCCGTTCGGCCTGATGCGGGAGACCTCGCTGTCGCGGGATGTGGTCGAGGCGGTGGTCGGGCGTCTCAAGCGGGCCGGCCTGCTCGAAGTGCTCGTCGACGACGAGCGGGGGTATGAACGCTGGCGGATCAGCGAGGCCGCACTGGCCGCCGCGGCGGGAACGACCGCCTCGCGCAGTGCGTGATCGCGGGCCGGTGTCCGAATCGGGGTCGACTTGGCAACACTGGTGGCCTCAACGCGCATGGTGTACCCCGACGTCTGCCACTCGCCGGTCTGCGGATCCACCGGCGCCGACCGATCGGGGTTGCCGGCGGCGGTCGAGGCCGCGGCGGCGGCCGACTTGGCGGTGCGGGTCGTCGACACCCGAACCATTCGAGCGGAAACGGGGTTAGCCTCGGATGCAGAGGTGTCGCGCCGGTCGGAGGCTGATGCAGATGGACCTCTGGTGGATTGTCGTCGCATTGGTGTTCGTGCTGATCGTGACCGGGGCGGCGATGTCCGCGCGGGTCGTGCAGCAGTTCGAGCGCGGTCTGGTCTTCCGGTTCGGGCGGCTGCGGGACAGTGTCCGCGGACCCGGGTTGACCGTGATCATGCCGGTCATGGACCGGATGCGGAAGGTCAACATGCAGATCACCACCATGCCGGTGCCGGCTCAGGACGGAATCACCAGGGACAACGTGACGGTCCGGGTGGACGCGGTCGTCTATTTCCGGGTGCTCGATCCGGTCTTGGCCACCGTCAACGTGCAGGACTACATGTTCGCGGTGTCGCAGGTGGCGCAGACGTCGCTGCGGTCGGTGATCGGCAAGAGTGATCTGGACGATCTGCTGAGCAATCGGGAGCGGCTGAATCAGGGCCTGGAGCTGATGATCGACAGTCCGGCATTGGACTGGGGCATCCACATCGACCGGGTCGAGGTCAAGGATGTCGCGCTCCCGGAGGCGATGAAGCGGTCGATGTCCCGGCAGGCGGAGGCGGAACGGGAACGTCGCGCCCGGGTCATTTCCGCCGAGGGGGAGTTGCAGGCGTCGGAGAAGCTGGCGCAGGCGGCCGGCAGGATGTCCGATACGCCGGGTGCCCTTCAGCTCCGATTGCTGGAGACGATCGTGTCGGTGGCCGCCGAGAAGAATTCGACGTTGGTGCTCCCGTTCCCCGTCGAACTGCTGCGTTATCTGGAGCACAACACGACCGCGTCGCCGGCGCCGCCGCGGGCCGACTCCGCACCCCCGGCCGCGCCGCTGGGTCCCCCGGCCGCAGTCCCGGATCTCGACGTCCCGATCACCAACGGGCGCAACGTCATCCAGCGTTGACCCTGGGTGGATCGCGCGGTCAGGTGGCGTCGACTGGTGAACGGGACGGTGATGAGCCGGCCGTCGGCGAGGCGGAACTGGCCCCAGATCCGGTAGAGCCCGAGGCCGTCGAATTCCGTGTGCACGCCCAGGTCCGGGCCGAAGGTCGTGCCGGGGACGGCGAACTCGGGTTCACCCGTGCTCGTCGCGGGTTTCGGCGTGCTCGTGGGTGAAGCGGTTGACCACCCGTCAGCGACGGTCTCGGCGGGCGACCAAGTAGTCGACCACCACGAACGATGGATCGCCCATCTGCGGATGCCGGCGAGCGAGGCGACGTGCTGGCGCCGGATCTTGGTCCGGGGTTGAGGAACAACGGAACAGTCGTTAACGGTGAGAATGATCTTGCCCGATCGCTGCGGCGAGTACGTGGTGCCTCACGTCAAGATGCCCGCGAAGGTTGATTACCGTAGTGCGCCGAGCTCGCACCAGCTTGGGCTCGCCGGCCCGCTGGACGGCGCGGTACAAAGGAGCGGCCGACGGAGAACAGCTCGGCGAGGTCGGCGCTGGTGTGTGTCCCCGCGTGCCAGAGTTCGACAACGTGCGCCTCCTGGGCGGGCTTGACCTTCATGCCCTCCCTCGTCCGCACCCTGATCAGGTCCGATTCGATATGTGGACAAGCGGCTGGCGTCAAGCGGCGCGCACCTGCGGGAGGCGGGTCGGGACCAAAGTTCCCGGGGAAGGGGCTGTCCGGTCTACGCCGACGTGAACCAACACAATGCACCGAGGGAGGGGTGGGCGGCATTGGCTGGTCAAGGTCTTGCTGTCATGCCGAGGTGCGGGCGTCGTTTCGGAGAGGTCCGGATCGCGAAGCAAGAGACGTACCGGGCCGGGAGGTGGTGAGCCCGAATGTGCCATGGTGCGACCCGAGACGATGTGGCAGGCTGGGCCGCAGAGCCGGATCGGTGTCAGTCCGACAGCCCGCGACCGCTGGCGTGCCGCGATTTGTGCTGGGGATGGCGGCGTTAGCATGGGAGGACACGATGACCTCAACGATCGACCTTCAGCCCGGCGCGGACTCGGTGGTCGAGGATTACGACGCGATACGTCGAGTCGTCCAGTTGTGCCTCGACGGTGAGGCAACAGGTGATGTGGAGAAGTTGCGTGAGGCTTTTCACGAGGATGCGCGCATGTTCGGATCGCTCGCCGGTGAGCGCTACGACGGGCCCATTTCCACGCTCATGGACATGGCGGCGAGTTCACCGGCGGACACCGGGCGGGCCCAGTCTCGGATACTCTCTGTACACCAGACCGGCGATGCAGCGCTGGCGATAGTGGCCGAAGAGGGCTACTGGGGAACCGTGTCCTTCATCGACTACCTTTCGCTGTCCCGCATCAGCGGAAGCTGGAAGATCGTCAACAAGTTGTTTGCCCACACCGGAGGCGTGCCGCCCGACCTCGGGTAGCGCTATCCGTCCGCGTCCAATCGAGTGATGCGCAGGGGGCAGAAGCGCCCACGTCCGAGTCCGCCCATGGTCAGGAAGGTACGCAGTAGCAGCCGGCGCCGGTGTCGCTGCTCGACAAGCTGGTCCGGAGCGGCGCCCAGATGATGCTGGTGGGCTCATCGGACAGGGGGTCCACGGCATGGACCACGACCGCAGACCAGGCAGGCCCAGCAAAGACCCAGCGGACCAAAATCATTCTCACCGCTAACTAACGGGTGTTCCGTTGTTCCTCAATCCCGTGGTCGGATGCGCTGTTTGCGGGTGGCCTCACCAGTGGTTCCGGGCACTCGAAAGCTGCGCAGCCGTCAGGGTCGTCGCCCGCTGGCGAGCTTGATCGAGACGGGAAGTTCGTACCGGTCGTCGGTGGCGTACGGCTCGATTCGCTGTTGCAGGGCGGACAGCGCTCGTTCCCGTATCTCGGCCGGCTGGCTGGACAGCGTCGCGGCCGTCCGCACCGTGCTGTCGACGAGTCCGTTCCACAGGGATGCGCTTGAGGGGACCGACCGGGTGGTCGCCAACCGGTGGATGCTGACGTCGACGAATCCGGCCGTGCGGAACAGCCCGATGAAATGGCCGTCGTCGGCATAGTGGAAGAACGGTGGGCCCTGCGGTATCGACGGGGGTACGGCACCCGCCTCGTCCAGCGCCTCCAGCATGATGCCGAGGAAGCGGTTGCGGACGGGCAGATCCCACGTCGAGAGCACGAGCAATCCGCCGGGACGCAGAACTCGGAACGCTTCCGCCGCCGCCAGCTCCGGCCGACTCAGATGCAGGATCACCAGGTGGCCGACGACAGCGTCGAACCGGTGGTCGGGGAAGGGCAGATCCTCGGCGCTGCCCAGGTGCGTGTTGATCTCCGGATGGGCGGTTCGGGCGAGCTGCAGCATCGAGTCGGCCACGTCGATTCCGGCCGACCGGGCCCCGCGCGCTGCCGCCTGCGCGGCGAGGTGCGCTGCGCCGCAACCGATCTCCAGCAGGTCGCGACCGGCGGTGATGCCGCTTGCGTCCAGCAGCGAGGTGTCGAACTGCCGGGCGATGGGGCCCAGGAACGCGTCGTAGCCGGCGGCCGCGCGCTCCCAACCGGCGGCCTCGAAGGCGTTGAAGTCCGACCAAGGAGCGGGTTCAGTCATTGTGCACCGACGAGACCGATCGATTCGACGCCGGTCAGCGCGCGGGCCTCACGGACGATGTTCACGATGCCCGGGTGAATTCGAGCTGTGCCGAGTAGCCGTGCTCGGCCCGAAGGAAGTCGAGAGTCGTTCCGCCGATGATGACGTCGCTGGGCACGATCGGGATCGGTCCCGCACTGCCGGCAAGCCCCACCGGCGCACCAGCCCCACGTCCGGCAGCACCATGTCGGCCGTGTTGTCCACCACGGTGGTGACGACGACGCGGTCCACCGGCTCCAGGACCAAGGCGGTCACGGTTCCTCCCCACTGATCGGGCTCGGGGTCATCAGGCCAACGCGATGGCGTGCGCGGGCTCGAATTCCGGTCCGGAAGTTCTGGCGTGGATTCAGGTGACGTCGGTGAGTTCTTCGCTCTCCTCCCACAGGCGAGCTCGCGCGGCGGGGTCCATCCCCTGGCCCGGTGTCCGGATCTCCTTGCGCTTGGCGAACATTTTCCCGCTGAACGTCGCGGCATCCGGAGCGGTGGCCAGCCACAGCACGGTGTCCGCTCCCTTCGCCGGCGTGCTGCCGAAGGTATCGGTGAACCACTTGAACGGACCGCGAGTGTCCTGGAGCAGGCCGGTCTTGGCGACGAGCCCCGGGTACACCGCGTTCGCGACCACGCCCGTGCCCTCCAGGCGCTGCGCCAGCTCCTGGGTGAACAGGACCCGTGCCAGCATCGTCGGAGGTGTGGCCTTCAGGTACGAGTAGGGAGCCTTGAGCTTCTGCAGATCCTCGAAGTCGATCTTTGCTCGGCCATACCTGGAGGCGACATTCACCACCCGGGCGGGTGTGCTGCTCATCAGCAGCGGAAGCAGTTCGTGGGTGAGCAGGAAGTACGCGAGGTAGTTGGTGGCGAAGGTCAACTCGATCCCGTCGGCGGTGAGCTTCCTGTCCTTGACGAACACGCCGGCGGCGTTCACCAGGATATCCAGTCGATCGTGGCCGGACTTGAATCGCCCCGCGGCGTCGCGGATCGACGACTGCGACGCCAGGTCGCACTCGAGGACCTCCAGCTGTGCATCGGGCACCTTCGCGCGGATGTCGCGCATCGCCCGCTCGCCGCGGCCTGCGTTGCGAACCAGCAGGGCCACGGACACACCCTCCCGGGTCAGACCGATCGAGATAGCCAGACCGATGCCCGAGGCCGCGCCCGTCACCAGTGCGATGCGTCCGTCCATGGTCGCCACGGCTCCCTTCCAAGCAAACCTCGACCCCTCGACACCCGGATGTACGGGGGAGTATCCGCCGACCTCCGCGGGAATTCACGACTTGCAGAGAGCAAGCAGGATCAGTCCAACTGCATCGTCTCCCTTGGCCCATCACATGCACAACAATTCGGCCAATCTCGTTGATTCTGCAGCTGATGACGTCTACAATTCGTCCACCCAGACGGGAGGTGGCCGCCATGGCGCTCCATGAAGCCGACCGCGTCGTGGCAACACACGACATCCATGGCATGTTCAAGGGCGACATCCGGCAGGGTACGGCCGGCGTCGTCATCAGTCATTGCGGGTCCGATATGCCAACCTATCGAGTCCGGTTCACCATCAGGCCCGGCCAGACAGCCGTGGTCAGCGATCTGACGGAATGGGACATAGCCCGAAGCTGAGCCGGCCACCCGAAGCAGCCCGATCGATGCCACCCAGCCGTCGTACGGACGGCCACCATCGCGTGTGAAAGTCGTTCGACGGACGCGCATACACTGAGAGTGAGATGTTCACGCCACTCAGGAGTGCGTCATGGCCGACCCAGAACCCATCCCGGTGATCGCCACTCACGATCTGCACCAACGCTCGACGACCGTCCCGGCCGGAACGCCAGGCGAGATCACGGGCATGAAGGGCACGGATCCGCCTGCTTACACAGTGACCTTCCGGATCAACGGCTCGGGCGAGCGGGTGACCCTTGACCACATCTCCCGCATGGACATCCACGAGGCCTGAGCGGGGCGAACTTTCCTAGGCTCGCGGCACATCCGGCGATAGACTGTGCGTCACCGCACGCTCCCGGGGAGTCACACATGTCCCTCCAGACACTTGCGCCCGTCCACGCAACACATGACATCCAGCGCGGCCACAACGTCGTCAGGCGGGGCTGGCACGGCCGCGTGGTCAACTCGTTCCCGAACTGGTCCAGTACGACCTACAGCGTCGAATTCACGGCCGACGGCGACCCCTCAATGGTGCTGACCGTCTCCGGGCTGACGGAGCTGGACGTCCAGCCGGACTGAGAGCAGTTACCGGGACGTGTCTGTGGTCGTGGCCCGGGTTGGCGGTGCGGTGGGCCGGCCGATCACCGTGAGGGTCGCGGGCGAAGCAATCAGGCCACCTCGTGCACCCACACGTCGGGGTCGGTCAGGTCGCCCCTGTCGTCCCACCGGTAGTGCCGGGTGGATCCGTACCCGTCGAAGCTCCTGAGGTACTCGATCATCGACGCCCGGTCGGTGACGGTGCCCGAGCCGATCCCGTTGATCATGATCGAAGTGAGTTCGTAGGTCTCCGTCGAGTACTGCTCCGGGGCGTTGCCGAATCGGGCGAAGAAGGCGGCGGCGAATCCCACCGTCGGCGGGAGATCGGCTCCGAGCACCAGGGCGCCGATGGTGTTGTTGTCACCGGCGGCCAGCATGAATCGACCGTCGCGGACACCCTGGTCGCCGATGAACTTCTCGGAGAAGCCCGCCATCCGCAGCAGACGAATCAGCGCGGCCGCCTCCTCCGAAAAGCCGGCGAAGTAGACCGCATCGGCCTCCGAGGCGATGACGGCGTCGACGACCGGGCCGTAGTTCGCTGAAGCCTGGCCGACCGTCCCACTTCAGGTTTCGTCGACCGCCGGTCCGGCCTGATCTTCGATGACTTCCGCCGCTGCGATGCTTTCCGGGTACTCCGCGGCGACGATACAGACCCGGGTCAGTCCCAGTCGCTTGGTCAGGTAGTTGGCGACGGCGATCGCGCCCTGCTCGTTGGTCGGGATTCCTCGGATGAAATTCGTCCAGCCGTGCGTGCTCACTGACGGAACCCGCACGTTCGGGGCGGCGAACGCCAAGCCGGCCTCGGACAGGGTTTCGCCCATCGCGTCGATCTGTTCGCGGAAGAACGGCCCGAGCAGGCCGATGACCGACGGGTCCTCGATGATCGTCTTGGCGGTCTCCAGCCGCTCCAGGTCGGAGTCGGGAGCCAGGAACTTCTGCACCGTCAGCTGGCATCCGGGGTTCGCCGCGTTGGCCTGTTCGACCGCGAGCGT
>DATDBV010000138.1:0-3782 GCA_036524715.1 Nakamurella sp.
GCGACTCCTACGGTGGACAGGCCCGTCGTCTCCGGCAGGCCGAGCGCGAGGTTGAGGCACTGCACGGCGGCGCCGGCGGTGCCCTTGGTCAGGTTGTCCAGGGCGGCGACGACGACCACCCGGCCCGCGTCGACGTCGAGCGCCACCTGGATCAGCACGGTGTTGGCGCCGAGCGTTGACGCGGTCGACGGCCACTGCCCCTCCGGCAGCAACCGAACGAAAGGCTCGTCACCGTAGGCTTTCTCGTAGGCGGCCCGGACGTCGGCGACGGTGATGTCCGCGCTGACCACCGGCGCGCTGACGGTCGACAGGATGCCCCGGGGCATCGGCACCAGCAGCGGGGTGAACGAGACGGTGACCGGCTTCCCGGCGGCCTTGCCGAGGTTCTGCACCATCTCCGGGGTGTGTCGGTGGACGCCACCGACGCCGTAGGCGGACACCGCACCCATCACCTCGGACCCGATCAGGTTGGTCTTGGGCGCCTTGCCGGCGCCGGAGGTTCCGGACGCGGCGACCACCACCACCTCGGGCTCGACCAGGCCTGCGGCCAGGGCCGGGGCCAGCGCGAGGGAGGCGCCGGTCGGGTAGCAGCCGGGTACCGCGACGCGCCGGGTGCCGCGGAGTCGTTCGCGGTGCCCGGGGAGTTCCGGGATGCCGTAGGGCCAGGTGCCAGGGTGCTCGCCGCCGTAGAACCGCTGCCAGGCCTTCGGGTCCTCCAGCCGGTGGTCGGCGCCGCAGTCGATGACGATGGTGTCGGCACCGAGCTGGGCGGCGACCTCGTGCGACTGCCCGTGCGGCAGGGCCAGGATCACCGCGTCGTGGCCGCTCAGCACCTCGACGGTCGTCGGTTCCAGCATCCGGTCGGCCAGCGGCAGCAGGTGCGGTTGGTGCACGCCGAGCCTGTCGCCCACGCTGCTGTGCGCGGTCACCGCGCCGATGCCGATCTGCGGGTGGGCCAGCAGCAGGCGCAGCACCTCGCCGCCGGCGTACCCGCTGGCTCCGGCGACCGCGACCCGGTACGTCATGTGTTCCTCCTTCGCGAAGCGCCGACTATACAACACATCGCATAGTCATGCGGGCTCGGATGGTCGGCCCGGGCCTCCCTCTGGAGTTGATCATGAACAACACGCCCTCACACCGACGGAATGAGGGCGTGTTGTTCATGATCAACACCGAGGGTGGGGGTCTCATTCGTCGAACGGGCGGGTGTCGCGGCGCAGCGGGTGGTCCGGCGGCACCTGAACCAGGACGATCGGTGTGCCGTCGGGATCGGCGACCCAGGCCTCGATCAGCCCCCAGAACTCGGTCCGCGGCTCGCGGACGATCGGCACGCCCCGCTCGGCCAGCCGAGCGACCTCGGCCCGCACGTCGCGGACCTGCAGCCAGATCGCGGTGCCGGTCCGGGCCGGGGCCTCGACCCGGCCGGAGATCTCGATCATCATCGGGCCGGCGAAGAACACCATCGCCGGAGTGTCGGGTGGACCGAACTCGCGGGCGATGGCCAGACCCAGGTCATCGCGGTAGAAACGCTGGGTCGCCCGGGGGTCCCTCGGTCGCAGAATGATCCGGCTGGCCAGGACGTCCATGCCGGCGATCGTCCCCTCCCCCGCATCGATCTGCCACATTCGGCCCTGTTCCGGTCGATTCGAGGGCCGAATGTGACAAGTCGACGGGGCACATCAGAATCAGACCTGGTGCACCAGAAGTGGCACCAGCTGCTCGTCGGCGGTGAGCGAACCGTGTTGGCCGATCAACGCCAGCACGTTCGGCCGGGCGGTGCGCGAGTCGACCAGCGCGAACGGTTCCCGCCCGGCCACGATCACGTCACCGAGCCGGCCCCGCACCCGATCCGCCACCGGACCGAACCAGCCGAGGTCGATCGCCGCCGATCGGGTGAGAACCGCGGCTCGGTCACCCACCCACTCGGCCAACTCCATCGCCAGCTCGGCGACCGCGCCCTCCGTCGTGCCCGGCTCGCAGTACACCTGCGCGAACCGGCCCTCGCCACCCAGCACCCGGAACCGCGACCACAACCCGGGCCGGGTGGCCAGGTCGAGCCGATAGATATGCGGCACGTCCACCATGCCGTGGTCCGCCGTCACCACCAGCAGCGTGCCCGCCGGGAGGATCCGGGCCAGCCGAGCCAGCTCACGGTCCACCGCACGGACGGTGCGTCGCCACTGCGCGGACCGCCAGCCGTGCACGTGGCCGACCGAGTCGACGTCGGCCCAGTACAGGTAGACCAGGCCGGGCTCGCGCAGCCGGTCGGCGGCCGCGTCGACCCGGTCCCGCAGCCGCTGCAGACCGACGAACGCCGCCCCGCGCAGGGCCGCGACGGTCAGCCCGGATCCGTAGAACTCGGGGTTGCCGATCTGGGTCACGGCCACGCGGCGCCGCACCAACGACTCGAACACCGTGGGATGCGGCTGCCAGGCCAGTGGGTCGGTGTCCGGGTGCCAGCGCAACTCGTTGAGCAGCTCACCGCGGTCGGGGTCCATCACCTCGTAGCCGACGAGCCCGTGCCGGCCGGGCGGCAGCCCCGTGCCGAACGACGCCATCGACGTCGCGGTCGTGCTCGGGCATCCGGCGACCAGCGCCCGGTCCTCCACCAGCAGCGACCGTAGGAACGGTGCGGACCGGGCCCGCTCCGCCAGCAGACGATGACCGAGCCCGTCGACGAGCACCACGCACACCCGCTCCGACGCGGGCAGCCCGACCGCCGGACCGCCCAGGTCGTGCCCGAGCGATCGGGCCACCCCGGGCAGCAACGCACCCAGCGCGGTGTCGTCATAGCGTGGGGTCAGCCACTCGTGTCCGGTCATCACGCCTCCCCGCGGTCCGGACCACCGAATGTGCAGAAGGTGCCCTTGTCAGCCACGCATCAGGGCACCTTCTGCACACTCGATCCGGGATCGACCCGCAGGTCAGCGGCGCTGGGCGGCGGCCGCGGTCATCGCGGAGAGCACCTTGGCGAAGGCGATGCCGTCCCGCAGCGCCCCCTCGCCTTCCGCGTCGGCGCTGATCCGCAGCGACAGGTCGTCCGTGGTGATGCTGCCGGTCATCCCGTGGTCGGCCTCGCAGTTCGGGTCGCCGCAGGTGGCCGGCTCCAGGTCGACCCGGGACACCGCGCCCCAGCCGATGGTCAAGGTCAACTCCCGGCCCAACTTGCCGCGCCGGTACCGCTCCGGCTTGGGCACCACATGCGTCACCATCACCGAGCGCACCGCGGACAGCGGCACCGATTCGCTGGTGGCGATGCCGTGCGCCTCGTCGCCGTGTTCTTCGTCCGGGCTGTGGTCGTCGGCGTGCACGAAGATCAGCCGGCCAGGGGTCAGGACGACCACCGACAGGTGTCGCCGGATGGTGTCCAGGTCGAAGGTGGTCTCGCCGTGCACCAGGTGGGCGAGCACCTCCTCGCCGGCCAGCGCGACGTCCAGGACGTCGGCGACCAGGTCCGGATAGTAGCCAGCCTTCTCGATCTTGCGGGACAGGTCGGCAGGTTGGGTCAACGGCATAGGCAACATGGTTCCACCTCACCGCGCCATCGCACGAACCGAGCCCACGGTATGTGGACAGACACCCGGGGTTGTCCACATGGGCCGCCGGCGCCAGCCGCGGCTCAACCCCGCAGCGTCGCGCCGAGCCCGTCGGTGGCCGCGACCGCCCGGTCCCGCACCGCGGTCGCCTCGGCCGCGGTGAGGGTCCGGTCCGGCGCCCGCACCACCAGCGCGAACGCCAGCGACCGGTGTCCGGCCGGGACCTGGTCGCCGCTGTACACGTCG
>DATDBV010000139.1:0-7432 GCA_036524715.1 Nakamurella sp.
CGCCGGACCCGGGCCAGCGTCGGATCGGCGATCAGCTGCGCGATTCCGGCATGGGCCGCGCCCAGCGACGCCGCCTCGAACTCCAGGTCGGAGAATTCGACCCGGCTCACCGCGCCGGCGAGCACACGAGACCGCAGTTCGGCCAGCACGGGTTCCTCGAAATACTGGCGCAGCACCGAATAGTGTCCGCCGAGGACGAACGTGTCGGGGTTGAGGATGTTCGACAGGACGGACATCCCGATGCCCAGCCAGTGGGCCTGCTCGCCGATCGCGTCCAGCACCCGGCGGTCACCGTCCGCCGCGCTGCGGCGGATCTTTACCAGCCGCGCGCCCAGGTCGACCAGATGGTCGGCGGACCTCTCGTCGGGGTCGGCCAGCGCGTCGAGCAACGCGGACAGGCTGACCGCCGTTTCCCAGCATCCGTACCGTCCGCAACCGCACAACCGCTCCGGCGAACCCAACGCGATGTGGCCGACCTCGCCGGCGAAACCCGCCGAGCCGCGGACGAGCCGGCCGTCGACGATCATCCCGGCACCGACCCCGACGGCACCGGCGATGTAGAGCAGGTTCTGGGTGCGGGACGCGTCCCCCACCGCGTAGTGAGCCATCGCGCCCATGTTGGCGTCATTGTCGACGCCGATCCGGGCGTCGCTCCACTGCAGCCGGCCCATCAGGGTGTGCACGATGTCCACGTCCCGCCAGTGCAGGTTCGGCCCGAGAGCCAGCATGCCGGCGTCGGCGTCGACCAGTCCGGGGACCGCCAGGTGCAGGCTCTGCACCTGATCCACCCGGCTGCCTGCCTCGGCGATCAGCGCACGGGCGACCTCGGCGACCTCACCGAGCGCGCGGGCCGGGCCGAGCTCGGCCATCGACCGGGCGAGCCGTTGCCGGGCGAGCACCCGACCGCGCAGGTCCAGCACCATGCCGGCGATGTAGTCGACCTGCAGCTCGATCCCCAGGAACCGCACACCGTCCGGATCCAGCTCCACGGTCCGCCCCGGACGGCCCAGACCGCTGCGTTCGACGGTCCCCTCCATCACCAGGCCACGCTCGATCAGCTCGGCCACCAGACTGGACACGGTCGCCTTGGTCAGTCCCGTGTCCTCCGCCAGCCGCGCCCGGGACCGGGCGCCGCCGACCGCCAGGTTGTGCAGCAGCAGGGACAGGTTGAGCCGTCGGACGGTGGCCTGATCGGCGGGGGTCGATCCGGCGCTGGATCGAACGGCGATCGGCACTGACCAACCCTTCGCTGTCGGTGGTGGGACGAACGACGTGCCCGTGGACGCGGTCGCCGGCTACCCCCGGGGTCGGGCCCCGGGGGTAGGTGCAACCGGTCGTCAGCGGCCGGCGCTGGCCCGGCGTCGGCGGCTGATCGCATCGACGCTGGCCGCGAGCAGCAGAACCAGGCCGGTGACGATGTACTTGATGTAGGCCTGCAGGCCGAGCAGGCCAAGGCCGTTGTCGATCACCGCGATCACCAGACCACCGATGATCGCGTCCCGCGCCTTCCCCTTGCCGCCGAACAGCGACGTGCCGCCGATCACGGCCGCCGCCACCGCGTACAGCAGGGTGTTGCCGGCACCGGCGTCCGGAGTGACCGAGTTCAACCGGGAAGCGGCGATGATCCCCGAGATGACGGCCATCGCCGAGCTGATCACGAAGCACGCGATGGTGATCTGACCGACCCGGATGCCGGCCCGGCGCGCCGCCTCGGCGTTGCCGCCGACCGCGTACACATGCCGCCCGAATGCGGTCCGGTTCTGCACGAAGGTCCAGAGGACCAGCAGCACACCGACGATCGGTGCGATCCAGGGGATGCCCTCCAGCACGATCGCGCCCTTGGACCGGTTCTGCGACAGCAGGAACGTCGCGCCCAACAACAGGATCGCGATGACCACGATCCGCAGGACGATGACCTGGAGCGGCGGCGTCACCAGGTTGGCGGCCCGCCGACGCTGGTACACCAGCAGATTCAGCGCCCCGTAGGCGGCGATCGAGACGACGACGACGATCCAGCCGAGAGTCACCGGCATGTTGCCGTTGGAAATGGCGACGATGACCTCGTTGTTGATCGGCACCGTGCCACCCGTGCCGATGATCCACAGCAGCACGCCCTGATAGGCAAGGAACGTGGCCAGGGTGACGACGAACGAGGGGATACCGACCGCGGAGACCAGCAGGCCGGTGAACACGCCCATCACCACACCCACCACGAGGGCGATGAGAACGGTGACGTACCAGGGCAGTCCTCGCAGCAGCAACTCGGACATCACCCCGGCGCCGACGCCGCCGATCACCCCGGCGGACAGGTCGATGTGACCGAGCAACAGGACGAACCCGATGCCCATCGCGAGCACGCAGATCGAGCCGGCCTGGGTCAGCAGGTTGGCCAGGTTGAAGGTGGAAAGGAACGTACCGGGCGAGGCGATGGTGAACACGACCAGCAGGACCACCAGGCCCAGGATGGCCGGGAGCGAACCGACGTCTCCCGCGCGCAACTTGTTCACGTACTGCTGCCAGTACTGGCCGAGGGAGACCGGTCCGGCGGCGTCGCCGGCGAACATCGCCCGGGCCTCGACGTCGTCGACGTTCTTCGTCAGATTCGGCTTCTCCGGTGCGCTCATGTCGCCGCCCTTCCGGGGCACCTCGCGAGCTCGGTCGCCCCGAACAGGACGCCGACCTGAGAGTGTTGATAGTTCGCTCTGGCTGCGAGCCCGCCCGCCCGCCCTGCGCTCATGCTGACTTCTCCGCAACTGCCGCCGAGAGGCCGATCGAACCGGACCGGCCGCTGGTGATGAGTTCCACGATCTGACCGGTGGTCACGTCCTTCGCCGGCACGTCGGCGGCAACCCGGCCCAGGTACAGCGCGGTGATCCGATCGCTGACCTCTTTCACGTCGTTCATGTTGTGGCTGATCAGCAGCACGCCGAGGCCGTTGTCGGCGAGCCGGCGGACCAGGTCGAGAACCTGCCGGGTCTGCGCGACACCCAGTGCGGCGGTTGGCTCGTCGAGCAGGACGACCTTTGAGTTCCACAGGACCGACTTGGCGATGGCCACTGTCTGCCGTTGGCCACCGGACAGGCTGGCCACCAGCTGCCGAACCGAGGAGACGGTACGGACGGACAGGGAGGCCAGGGTGTCCCGGGCCTTGATCTCCATCTGACCCTCATCCAGGACCAGTCCGGACTTGGGTTCCCGACCCAGGAACATGTTCTGCACGATGTCGAGGTTGTCGCACAGCGCCAGGTCCTGGTAAACGATCTCGATGCCGAGGTTCGCCGCATCCCGCGGGTTGGTCACGTGGACCTGGCTGCCTTCGAAAAGGTAATCGCCGCTGTCGATCCCGTGGATACCGGCCACACACTTGACCAGAGTCGATTTGCCCGCGCCGTTGTCACCGACCAGCGCGGTCACCTGCCCCGGGTAGATCTTCAGATCGACGCCATGCAGCACCTGCACCGCGCCGAAGCTCTTATTCACTCCCCGCAGCTCCAGGATGGAGTCATTCGGGTTCGTCATCGGCCGCCTCCTTTGTTCCGACGGAATCAATTCCCACGGGCTGCACTCCGGGCCCGGACGACGGCGTGTCGTCCGGGCCCGGGAGACTCAACCGGTCAGCTGATGCCCAGTTGGGTGCAGGCGGCAGCGAACTCGCCGGCGCACACCTCGGCCGCCGTGGCACCGCCGGCGTCGATCACGGTCTTGACGTTCTCCTTGAAGATTCCCTCGGGAGTCTCAAGAATCGCGGCGACCTCGCGGTTGCCCGTGGCGTCGTTGACCGTCCCGGTGGTCTGGGGGGTCTCACCGTTGGCCAGCGCGATCGCCACCTCGGCCAGCGCCGCCGCCTCCTTGTTGGTGTCCTTGAACACGGTCATGCACTGGTCACCGGCCAGGATGTTCTGCAGGCCCTGCACGGTCGCGTCCTGCCCGGTCACCGGGATCTGCACGCCGTTCTTCTTGTTGATCGCGATCGCCGCGTTGCCCAGGCCGTCGTTGGCCGCCAGCACGCCGTCGATGGCGCCCGCCTGCTGCGTGAAGATCTGCTCGTAGATGGTGCCGGCCTGCTGGTTGTCCCAGTCCGGCACGGACTGCTCGGCAACCACCGTGTAGGTCCCGATGGCGTCCAGGACCTCATGCGCACCCTGGGAGAACGAGGCGGCATTCGAGTCCGACGGCGAGCCGTTCAGGAAGACGATCTTCTTCTCGCCGCCGCCGAGGCACTTGTCCAGGCCCTTGCCCTGCTCGCGGCCGACCTGCACGTTGTCGAACGACACGTAGTAGTCCGCCTTGCCACCCAGGGTCAGCCGGTCGTAGTCGATCGTCTGCACACCTTGGGCCGCCGCCTTGGTCTGGATCGCGGCGCCGGACTCGTTGTCCAGGTTGACGATCGCGAGCACGGTGGCGCCGTTGGCGATCATCTGATCGGCGATGGTGGCCATCGCCGCCTTGTCACCGTTTGCGTTCTGGATATCGAACTCGACTCCGGCGGCCTCGAAGGCCTTCGTCAGGGCCGGTCGGTCCTGGGTCTCCCACCGGGCCGACGACTTGGTGTCCGGAAGGATGACGCCGACCTTGCCGCCCGCGGCGGCGCCTCCGGCGGCCGATCCCGAGGCCGCCGCACTGGTCGTTCCGGAGGCAGCAGCCGAGGTGGTGCCCGACGACGTTGAGCTAGAGCCACAGGCGGCCAGCAGCAGCGCGCCGGCTGCCACCATTCCGACGATCGCGGGGGACTTCAGGCGCATGAATGTTCCTCTCCAATGAGGTCCGACGGCCGGCCGGCCGTCGGGGGTACGTAGGAAACCGCACCGGCGGGGTTCGCCGAGTCGCGCGCATCCCGGCCAGGGATGCCCGCACTAGTACGGTGGTCACACAAACTATTGAGGCCGACATCCCTTGTCAATCAACGCGATGGTCACAGTTTGGTAAGTGCCCCAACGAAGTCGCTCCGTCGATTTTCAGACGAAGCGAGCGAAGGTGAACTCGCTCGCCGGACCACCCGATCGGCGGATGGGAGCGGTTCCGCCATCCGGCGGTTGCCGGGTCGCCGCGCCGGGTCAGACCCCTGATCCGTGGCTCGCAACCGCAGGTCGAGGGGAGTGCGTTCGACTGCCGACCCGGCGAGTCTCGCCGACGGCGGCGCGATTGCGCGGTGCCGGATTCCACGAATGGCTGAATGTGGCGGATCACCCTGCATGTCGGGCGTCGAGCCCGGGACGGGAGAGCCAGCGGGCGGTCCGACGCTCCCGGCGTGTCGCCGGAGCCTCAGGCGCGGGAGAATTCCGACGCCCGCCGGATCTGGTCGTCGTCCGGCCGGATCCCGGTGTAGAGGACGAACTGCTCCGCCGCCTGCGCGGCGATGATCTCGGCCCCCGTGATGGTCGGCTTGCCCAGCTCCTCGGCCGCGGCGATCAGCGGGGTGCGGGCCGGGAACGCGATCACGTCGAACACCGTCCGCGCCTGCGCAACCGCGGACCGGTCGAAGGACAATTCGTGTTCCTGCGGCCCGCCGGCCATGCCGATCGGTGTCACGTTCACCAGTAGCGGGGCGGTCCGGTCACCGACGTCGGCGGCCCAGCCGAACCCGTACTGCTCGGCCAGCGTCGGCCCGGTGCGCTCGTTGCGCGCGATGACGGTGCCGGTGGTCAGGCCGTGATCGTGCAGCGCCGCCAGCACGGCCTTGCCCATCCCGCCGCTGCCGCGCAGCAGGAACTCGGTGCCGGGCGCGATCGCGTGTCGGGTCAGCGCCGTGGCCACGGCCACGTAGTCCGTGTTGTAGCCGACCAGACGCCCGTCGGTGTTGACGATCGTGTTGACCGACTCGATGACCGCCGCCGACCGGTCCAACTCGTCCAGCAACGGGATGCAGGCCTCCTTGTACGGCATGGACACGGCCGCGCCGCGGATGCCGAGGCCTCGGATGCCGGCGACCGCGGCTTCGATGTCGGTGGGCGCGAACGCCTTGTACACGTAGTTGAGCCCGAGTTCGTCGTACAGGAAGTTGTGGAACCTGGTGCCGAGGTTGCTGGGTCGGGCGGCGAGCGAGATGCACAGCGTGGTCTCGCGATTCAGGGTGTCGGTGCTGGGCACGGATCTCTCCTCGGGGTCAAGCTCTGGGGAATGGCTCCCCAGCAAACTAGTCGGCCGAGCTTGCGAGGCCACCATCAAGCACAGGAGGACGGCGCTGAGAGCAATCCGGCGACGTAGGAGCCGGATTGCTCAGCGCGGTCCTAGCTGGCAGTCCGCGCGAACCCGCGCGAACCCGAGGTCGCCACGACGGATTCATGATGGAGAAGACGGTCCTGGCCAACCGGTCCTTGACTGCCGTTGATCTGGGCCGCGTGCGCCTGGGCCGGAAGTGGTTGTTCGGAAGCGAATCTGGGGAACAGCGGTTGGGCGTTTCGGTGTTCGACCGCAACCCGGATGGATCGGCCCAGTGGTGAGCGGGTCATGTGCTGGGTGAGTCCCGCGTTGAAGTAGGTGACGGCCGCAGCCGGGGCGAAGGGCCAGTCACTGCCGTACAGGACGTGGTCGGCTTGGGCGAACGCCAGCAGAGCCAGGAGTGAGGCGGGACTGGCCGAGAGCGCGGTGTCGAAGTAAAGCTGCGTAAGTCGGTGAGAATGTCCCTGGGGCTGCGGCCGGTGTCGCCGGCCATGCCGATGGCCAGGCGGTGGGCTGCGTTGGGGACGAAACCGCCGGCGTGACTGAGGATGAACCGAATTCGTGGGTAGGCGCGGACGACTCAGTGCCGGACCAGAAGGTAGGCGGCGCGGGTGGTGTCCGGCAGGAATTCAGCGGCGAACGGAGGCAGGTCGGGCACCGCCGGGCCGGGTAGTCCGGCCGGGGTGAACCAGCACGATCGCGGCGCGCTTGTTCAGCACATTCCGGCGGGACCGCCGATTTCAGAAGCCGACGGCCCAGCGCGATCGACGCACACTCGATCAGTCGATCTGCTACCGATAGCGCTATCATAAGGAATGCCCGCCCTTCATGTCCGCGACGTCCCCGAGTCGGTTGTGGCCGCAATCCGAGAGCGCGCCACACGACACGGCCGGTCGATGCAGCAGGAGATTCGGCAGATCCTTGCCAATGCCGCGGCGGAGCCGGTGCCGGGGGCCCCGCTCGAGCCGGTACAGCTGAAAACGGTGCGAACAGGCGCGACATCCCCCTGGAGTCGCGAGGACATCTATGGCGACGCCGGCCGCTGATCGAGCCGTCCTGGATACGAATGTTCTCCTTGCGGCGACCGACGAGAGCACGATCGAGCATGCGGATGCCGTTGCGGCCCTCAACTACTGGCCGGCATCCGGTCTGGTCCTCTACACGAGCGGGCAGATCCTGCGCGAGTACCTTGTCGTGGCCACCCGACCGACGGCTGTCAACGGACTGGGCCTGCCGATAGCCGACGCCGTGGACAACGTGCGAGAACTACGCT
>DATDBV010000140.1:0-2163 GCA_036524715.1 Nakamurella sp.
AGCATGGCCGCGGCGGTGGCGCAGGCGTGGAACGGCGTCGGGGAGGCATCCAGGAACGCGCACAACCCGGCGGCCACCTCGTCCGCGGTCTCCGGAGCAGGGCTCGGGTGGGAATCGGGTCTCGGCTTCACCCCGCGACTCTCCCATCACCCCTGCAGTTGATCATGAAGAACACGCCCTCAAACGTCGCGTGTAAGGGCATGTTCTTCATGATCAACTGAGCGTGTGGGGGCGGATGTCAGGCCCAGAAGCGGAACAGGCCCGACCCGATGCCGGCCAGCACCTCGTTGCCGCCCGCCCACACGAACAGATCGTTGGCGGCGGTGAACAGCAGCCGGCTGACCTGCGGCACCGAGAACAGGATGAGGAACGCCACCAGCGGGATCCACGGGCGGGCGGGGCGCAGTCGCGCGACGAATCGGGGCGGCAGGTAGGGCTCGAGGATGCCGAACCCGTCGAACCCGGGAATCGGCAGGATGTTCAGGATGCCGGCGACGAATTGCAGCAGGGCCAGGTAGGACAGCGCCGCCCCGAGGGGCGAGGAGATCGGCGCCGCGACGACGGCCAGGCCGACACCGCAGAGGAAGTTCGTCGCCGGACCTGCGGCCGAGACCAGGCTGGCCCACCAGCGAAACCGCAGCCGGCCGGGTTCGACCAGCACCGCGCCGCCGGGCAGCGGGATCCCGCCGACGGCCAGCAGGATGATCGGCATGATCACCGAGGTGGCCAGGTCGGTGTAGCGCGCGGGGTTGAGGGTCAGGTAGCCGCGGGCCCGGACCGAGGTGTCTCCGCCGAGGTAGGCGACCAGGGCGTGGGCGAACTCGTGCAGGCACAGGGTGATCACCCACCCGCCGAGCACCACCAGGAACACCCACACACCGACGGGTACTCCGAACGCGCCGGACGTGGACTGTGCGGCGACACCCGCGCCCGCGGTGACGAGCACGAGGGCGGGAAAGATCCAGCTGCCACCGGTGGACTTGGCCATCCATCCAGTCTCCCCGGTGATCACGCACAGCAACGTGTGCGCCCGCTCACCCATCCAACGAGTCAAATCTTGGCGCGACGCGCCGTATAGCACCCGCGCGAGCTTGACGTGAGGCGAGACACACGGGTGTAATCACATCGGTGTCATTCACCGGTTGTCCTCGATCAGTTCCCACGTCAGCGCAGATCCGCGGCGAACACTCCGGTCGAGGGTGGCACAGGGCCCGATGCCCGATGGCCAGGAGTCGGCGGCGACATGATCGCCCGCCGTCGCCACAGCAAGGACAGTGAGGAAGTAGCCCGTGACCAACCTGGGGGTGCCCACCATGCGGCAGATTCCCTTTTCGCCGGTCGAGACCGGCGAACCGGAATGGCACGAAAGAGCTCTGTGCGCTCAGACCGACCCCGAGGCGTTCTTCCCCGAGAAGGGCGGCTCGACGCGGGAGGCCAAGAAGATCTGCACCGGCTGCGAAGTCCGGGCCGAGTGCCTGGCCTACGCGCTGGCCCACGATGAGCGGTTCGGCATCTGGGGCGGCCTGAGCGAGCGGGAACGCCGCCGGCTCAAGCGCGCCGCCGGCTGACTCCAGGCTTGCCGAGCGAACTGTCGACACGGCGACGCCGAGCGGGACGACCGAACTTCCGAGGTGTCCTGGGAGCGGCGGTGGCTGAGCGAGGCCGCACCCGCGGCGGTGCCGTGCGCGCCGTTCGAGCGCCCCTCACATCCGGTGCCCACTTTCGACCAGTACGGTCGACCGCGTGCGGCTCATCCTCAACATCATCTGGCTCGTGTTGTGCGGGTTCTGGATGTTCCTTGCCTACGTCCTCACCGGCATCATCGCCTGCATCCTGATCATCACGATCCCGTTCGGCATCGCGTCGTTCCGGATCGCCGGGTTCGCGTTGTGGCCGTTCGGCCGGACGATGGTCAACCGGCCGGACGCCGGGTCGCCGTCGTTCATCGGCAACGTCATCTGGTTCATCGTCGCCGGCCTGTGGTTGGCGATCGGTCACCTGATCACCGGGCTCGCCCTGATGATCACCATCATCGGGATCCCGCTGGCCATTGCCAACTTCAAGCTGATCCCGGTCTCGATGGCGCCGCTGGGCAAGCAGATCGTCAAGTTGAACGACCCGTACACGCTGCAGACCGTCAGCTGAACCAGGCATGCCGAGCGA
>DATDBV010000141.1:0-6122 GCA_036524715.1 Nakamurella sp.
ACCCCGATGAAGCTGATCACGAACGTGGTCACGCCGATCAGGGCGACCGCCCAGCCGATCGGCACGTCCGGCAGGAACGCGAACGTGATGCCGACCGCCAGCGCGTCGATGCTGGTGGCCACGGCCAGCACCGCCAGCTCCTTGAAGTCGATCGAGTCGGTGTCCGGCTCGGTGTCCTCCTTCTCGTGAAACGCCTCCCACAGCATCTTCGCGCCGACGGCGCAGAGCAGACCGAACGCGATCCAATGATCGAAGCTCTCGATGTAGTCCGAGAACCGTGTGCCGAGGAAGTAGCCGATCAGCGGCATCAGGGCCTGGAACAGGCCGAACGCGAACGCGATGATCGCGGCGCTGACGAGATTGAACCGGCGCAGGTGCAGACCCTTGCCGAGGGCGACGGCGAAGGCGTCGGCCGAGACGCCGAGCGCGATCAGGAACAGGGGCCAGAACGTCATGGGGAGGCCCACCGATCGGTGGTGGCGACATATGCGGGCACGGAACGTGTCCTCTCGGTCGAGCCGACCGAGTCTGCCGAATTCGGGGACGGCGACCTCGGCCAGCGTGGATACCGCTGACCGAAGGTCTCGCTCGCCGGCACGAGGCCGGTGGATGACCGGGCGCCGCAGCGCCAGTATGTCGACCATCCGCACCCGGGTCATTCGCCGAACGACCGGGCGGAACTACTCCCCTTCAGTTCCGTGATCATCCCAATCGGCGGGCCCCGGGGTCAACCACCGGCCGACGTGAGTCCGCCGACACTGGTTCGCCAGCCGCTTGAGGGGCGAGATCCCACAGGGGCAGCCTTCTTCCGCTGCTGGTGTGGATCTGGGGAGGGCCCGCGCCGGGCCCCGTCCGGATCGCGGGAGCTGCCCGCCGGCCTGGTCACCGACATCGACAAGGGAAGCCTTCTTCGACTGCTCTTGTGGATCTGGCCCGACACCTTGTCGCCTCGCCGACAGACGGAGCGGCGGACACCCCGGACGACCCGGTGTCACTGCCCGGAGCGGGCGCGACCAGGCGCTGTTTCGGTCCCGGCTACCAGCCGCGATCGGCCAGCCGGTGCGACACCGGGATGTCGTCGACGTTGATCCCGACCATCGCCTCGCCCAGCCCGCGGGACACCTTGGCGATGACGTCCGGGTCGTCGTAGAACGTGGTGGCCTTGACGATCGCCTCGGCCCGGGCGGACGGGTTGCCGGACTTGAAGATGCCCGACCCGACGAACACGCCCTCGGCACCCAGCTGCATCATCATCGCCGCGTCAGCCGGGGTGGCGATGCCGCCCGCGGTGAACAGCACCACCGGCAGCTTGCCCGCCGCCGCCACCTCGGCGACCAGCTCGTACGGCGCCTGCAGCTCCTTGGCCTCGGAGTACCGCTCGTCCGGCGACAGCGACGTGAGCCGGCGGATGTGGCCGCCGATGGTGCGCATGTGCGTCACCGCGTTGGACACGTCGCCGGTGCCGGCTTCGCCCTTGGACCGGATCATCGCCGCGCCCTCGGTGATCCGACGCAGCGCCTCGCCCAGGTTCGTCGCCCCGCACACGAACGGCACGGTGAACGCCCACTTGTCGATGTGATGCTGGTAGTCGGCCGGGGTGAGCACCTCGGACTCGTCGATGTAGTCCACCCCGAGGGACTG
The DNA here is from genome assembly GCA_036524715.1 of Nakamurella sp. GTDB lineage: Bacteria > Actinomycetota > Actinomycetes > Mycobacteriales > Nakamurellaceae > Nakamurella. The sequence goes on from DATDBV010000141.1 coordinate 1,642, forward strand.
CAGCACCTGGGCCTCGACGAAGTGCCCGATCCGGGCCTTGGCCATCACCGGGATGGACACCGCGGCGATGATCCCGTCGATCATGTCCGGGTCGCTCATCCGGGACACCCCGCCCTGCGCGCGGATGTCGGCGGGCACTCGCTCCAGGGCCATCACCGCCACCGCGCCGGCGTCCTCGGCGATCTTGGCCTGCTCGGCGTTGACCACGTCCATGATCACGCCGCCCTTGAGCATCTCGGCCATCCCCCGCTTCACCCGGGCGGTGCCGGAGGCGGTCAACGACTCGGGGAGCGACGATTCGGGGGCAAGCTCGGTGGACACGGCGATACTCCTACCTGGTGGGACGGTCTCGCCCGATCCTACTCAGCCACCCCCCTTGATCAGGACTGCTCCACCGACGCCGACCCCGGCACCAACGCCACCCACGTCTTGCCCGGCTTGAAGGGCACCGGCTGCCCGCCGCCGTCCAGGAACTGGAACGGCTGATCCTGGGCGGGCCGGCTCCAGGTTCCGGTCAGCACCCGACCGTCCCGGTACAGCGTGAACGCTCCGGTACCCACCGTGTGCGAGATGAACGAGGGCGAACCGGCGGAATCGAACTCCCCGTCGGGCTGGAAGTCCACATTCTGGATCAGCACGTTGTCCGCGACGATCGAGGCGCCGCCGGCGTCCTCGAGCGGGGTGCTCTGCCGATAGACTTGGTAGTTCGAGCCGGTCCAGCCGAAGCCCATCTCGGCCGCCTGGAACCGGACGGTCACCGCGGCGGCCGGCGGTGCGGCGTCGACCCGCGGGTCGCCGGCAGCGAACACGAACCCGATGCTGCGGGCCGGACTCAACCCGGTCGTGTTCGCCAGAACCTGCTGCAGGTCGGCGTGCAGGTTGAAGGGCGCGGTGCCCCGGCCCCGCCGGAAACCGCCGGCCCCCTCCTCCTCGGCGACCTGGATCACCGGGGTGTTCGCGATTGCCGCCAGCGGGATACCGCCACCGCCGGAGAACACCAGCGCGGGGACGCCGAACGCCGGCAGCAGTTCGGCGTCGGTGGTGCGCACGCTGCGGACCGGGCCGACGTCGGTCGGCAGCGTCGTGTGGAAGACCGGCATCAGCCTGGTCAGACCACCCTCGACCTGCTCGATGTAGGTGATGTCGGCGTCCGCGACGCCGTACTGGGGCAGCCCGGCCGAGGTGTTGTCGATCTTGGCGGCGATCACCGGGCCCTCATTGAGCGGGCCGCCGGTCAACGCGTCGACCGGCGGAGGGGGCGCCGGCGGCTCCGGGGTGGGCGTCGGGGTGGGCGTCGGCGATGGGCTCGGCGTCGGCCGGGCCGATGACGTGGGCGACGACGAACTCGGCGGGGCCGGCGAGCCGGTCGAGCAGCCGACCAGCAGCAGGGTGCCGGCGAGCAGCGCCGATACCAGGGCGATGATCCGCGATGATCGGCCCACAATTCCTCCCGGTGCCATGACCGCCGGGCGGTCTGACACCGCCGTCGGCCCGACAACGGTAGACCGCAGGCGCCGCACCGGCCGACGGACCCGCCGACGGAGCGAAATCCCGGGACGTCCGAAAGGGTGTCAGTCGATGTCCGGGATCGGCTCGGGGACCGAACGTGACCGCAGGACGGCGACCACGTCGGGCAACCGGGCCGCCAACTGACGGGGATAGACGTCCTCGTCCGTGGCGTTCAGGGCGTCGGGCGTCCACCAGCGGTGACCGGTCAGGGTCAGCCGCTCGTCGTTCGTGTGTCCGGAGGCGTCGACGGGTTCCACCGGGGCCCCCCCGGCGACCGCGGCGACGAAATAGAACTCCGTCTGCTCGTAGTCGACGCCGGTGAAGTGGAATCGGGCGACCCGGCGCCAGACCGGCCCGATCAGCTCATCCGGACGGAGCCGCAACCCGGTCTCCTCGGCCAGCTCGCGGACCGCGGTCTGCGCCAGCGGTTCGTCTTTCTCCGCTCCCCCACCCGGGGTGAGCCACCATCGTGAACCCACCTGCGGGTCGGTGCCGGACAGCAGCAGCACCCGCGCCTCGTCGTCGACCAGCAGCACCCGCGCGGCCGTGCGCCGCAGCGGCTCGGCGGGGCCGCCTGGTCCGGCCTTCGCGCTGGGCTCGGCGATCTCGAAGTAGTCCGGCAGCGCGGCCCGGCCGGCCAGAGCGAACATCCGGGTGAACCAGACTGCCCGCAGCGCCCGGGTGTCACGCACGGCGTCGTTGTAGAAGCGCCGGGCCAGCAGCACCCGCTCGTTCGCGTCGGCGAGCTCGGCGGCCAGGTATTCCTCGGCCGGCGTCGGCAGCAGGGCGAGCACCCGGGCCAGGTCGTTCTCGGCGTCGGCCCGGTGCGAGCGGTCGGACCGGTCGGCGGCGTCCGCGACCCGGCGCAGCTCGGTCGCCTGGGCCGGGGGCAGCCCGCCGGCCGCGGCCACCGCGCGCGCCGCGACCACCCGCCGGGACAGCGCGCCCTCCAGTGCGGACCAGGCGGCCTCGGTGCGCACATGCAACCGGTCGAGCCGGTTGGCGGTGATCCACAGCCGGAGTGCGGCGACCAGCAGCAGCACAACGAGCAGCACAACGATCGTGGTCGTCACAGCACCTCCTCCCGGGTTGTGCACACGGCAGGATCAGTCGGCCTCGACGACGGCCCGCGAGTCGGCGGCGATGACGGTCTCGTACACCTTGATCACGGTGGCGGCCACCACCGGCCAGTCGTAGGAGGCGACGACCCGCCGACCCTGGGCGGCGAGCACGGCCCGCCGGCCGGGGTCGTCGAGCACCGCGGCCAGGGCCGCGGCCAGCGCGGGTGGGTCACCGACCGGGGTCAGCACCCCCGCGATGCCGCCGTCCAGCACCCGCCGGAACGCGTCCAGGTCGCTGGCCACCACCGGTGTCCCCGCGCTCATCGCCTCGGTGAGGATGATGCCGAAGCTCTCCCCGCCGACGTTGGGCGCGCAGTAGATGTCCAGCGACCGCAGCATCGCGGCCTTGTCGTCGTCGCTCACTCTGCCGAGCAGCCGCAGGTGGTTGGCCAGTTCGTGGCCGGCGTCCTTCCGAAGCTCCTTCTCGTCGCCGCCGCCGGCCACCAGCAGCTGCAGGTCGGGCCGGGTCGGCACCATCAGCCGCAGCGCGTCCAACAGCACCGGCATGCCCTTGCGCGGCTCGTCGTACCGGCCGACGAAGCCGATCGTGCCGCCCGCCCTCGGATAGCCCGATAGCCGGTCCGACTGCGCGAAGAACTGCACGTCGACGCCGTTGGGGATGATCACCGCGTCCCCGCCCAGGTGCTCGACCTGGACCTGGCGGGCCGGCTCGCTCACCGCGATCCGGCCGGTGATCTTCTCCAGGAACGGCTGCAGCACCCCCTGGAACGCGGTCAGCATCCTGGATCGGGGGTTGGCGGTGTGGAAGGTGGCCACGATCGGCCCGTCGGCCACCATCAGGGCCAGCATGGACAGGCTCGGCGCGACCGGCTCGTGCACGTGCAGCACGTCGAAGTGCCCGGCCCGGATCCAGCGGCGCACCCGGGTGTAGGAGACCGGCCCGAAGGACAGCCGGGCGACCGAGCCGTTGTACTTGATCGGCATGCTGCGACCGGCCGGCACCAGGAACTCGGGCAGCTCGGTCGGCGCGTCGTCGTCGCCGGGGGCCAGCACGCTGACCACGTGACCCAGGCCGATCAGCGTCCTGGCCAGGTCCACGACATGCGCCTGCACTCCTCCGGGGATGTCGAAGGAGTAGGGGCAGACCAGGCCCACCCTCACCGGGACGCCGCTCTCGACCCGGTCGGCCTGATCGGTGCCCCCGCCGGGTGGCCGGGCGGGAAGTCGGCAGGCCAGAACGGCTGCAGCATGTGCCAGTCGGTGGGGTGCGCGGCGATCCCCCGTTCGAAGGTGTCGGCGACCTGCTGAGCGCCGGATCGCACCTGTTCGGCCAACCGGGTGCCGGACAACGTCAGCGGCGGGTGGATGTGGTGGATCCAGCCGCCGTCGACGAAACTCAGGTCAGTCGGGCACAGATAGGACTCGGTGAGCGCGGCAAGCATCGCCGGGCCGGCCGGGAATCGGGCGGGCTCGCCGAAGAACGTCACCGGGATCCCGTTGGCCGACAGATCCCGGTCCCCCACCAGAGCGATGACGCCGCCGGCGGTGAGCCGCTCCCGCAGCGCCTGGGACGGGGGCGCGCCCCCGGTCAGCGGCAGGATCTCCATACCCAAAGACTCCCGGTAAGCGACGAACTTGTCGAACAGCGCCTCAGGCTTCAGGCGCTCCACCACGGTGGTCAACGGCCCGAACTTCCGGGTGAGCCAGAGGCCGGCGATGTCCCAGTTGCCGGCGTGCGGCACGGTCAGCACGATGCCGCGGCCCTCCCGCTGAGCCCGCTCGATGTGTTCGCCACCGACGGTGGTGGCGTCCACCTGCTCGACGACGGCGTCCAGGTCCATCGCCGGCAGCCGGAACGTCTCCTTCCAGTACCGGGCGTAGGAGCGCATC
>DATDBV010000142.1:0-4844 GCA_036524715.1 Nakamurella sp.
CGGTGCCGCGCGGGCTGCACAGCCACTTGTAGGCGTGGCACACCAACAGATCGACCGAGTCGGCGTCCATTGGCAGCCAGCCGATCGCCTGGGTCGCGTCCACCACCGACAGCGCGCCGACCGCCCGGGCCGCCCGGCCGATCGCCGCGGAGTCGGCCACCTCGCCGGTCGCCGACTGCACCGCCGACCAGGCCACCACGTCGACCTCGGCGGTGATCGCGTCGACGAATCGCTCGACCGGTATCGCCCGCACGGTGACTCCGCGGTCGGCGTGCACCGCCCACGGGAAGACGTTCGAGGTGAACTCGATGCCCGGCACCACAACGACGCTGCCATCGGGAACCGCCGCGGCGACCGGCGCCAGCAGCTGGGAGACCGTCGCACCGGTCGCGACCGTCGCCGGATCCGCCCCGACGAGACCGGCGTACTGCGCGCGAGCCTCGTCGACGCCGGCCGCCCAACCCTCCCAACTCGTCCGCCCGGACCGCCAGTCGGCCAGCGCCCGCTGCAGCGCGTCCCACGCCGGCCGCGGCGGCAGGCCGTACGAGGAGGTGTTCAGGTAGCCGGGGTCGGCATCCCAAAGACCGGCGGCCTGGGCGACCGTCAGCGAACCGACAACTGCCGTCATACCGATCAGGGTACGAACACCGGCAGATCCGGCCGTCACCGCTTCGGTCCCGCCTGCGGCACGGCCGGTCCGGCGATCGGGCGGGCCGGCCGATCGAGCGCCGCTGCGGTCGCGGGGCGGCCGTGCGAAGGTGTCACCCATGGTGATGCCGGGCGAGCGCATGGCGCCCCGTGCGGGACGAACAAGCCGACCTGATGCCCCGGAAAGGCGAAGCAATGATCGAAATACTCGAAGGCATGCCCGACGGCGTCATCGGCTTCGAGGCGGTCGGCGAGGTGCACGCCGCCGACTACACGAACGTCCTCATCCCCGCGGTCGATGCGGCCGCCGCGGCGAATGGCGTCCGGCTGGTATACGTGCTGGGCGAGAAGTTCACCGGCTACAGCGTCGGTGCCGGCTTCGAGGACGCCCGGCTCGGGATCGGTCATCTGCACGCGTGGAAGCGCGGCGCGATCGTCACCGACCATCACGCGTTCGCCGACCTGGTGAAGGCGTTCGCCTGGCTGATCCCGGGCCGGCTCAAGTTGTTCCCCCTGGCCGAGCGGGACGCAGCGATCGAGTGGGCGGCGGCCGACTGACTCAGTCCTCGGATGGCAGCAGGTCGTCGGCGTCGACGATCCGGTAGGCGTATCCCTGTTCGGCCAGGAACCGCTGCCGGTGTGCGGCGTAGTCGGTGTCCAGCGTGTCCCGGCTGACGATCGAGTAGAAGTGCGCCTGCCGCCCGTCGCCCTTGGGTCGCAGCAGCCGGCCCAGCCGTTGTGCCTCCTCCTGCCGGGACCCGAAGGTGCCGCTCACCTGGATGGCGACGGTCGCGTCGGGCAGGTCGATGGAAAAGTTGGCGACCTTGGACACCACCAGGGTCTTGATCTCGCCGGCGCGGAAGGCGTCGAACAGCCGCTCCCGTTCGGCGGTCCGGGTGGAGCCCTGGATGATCGGCGCCTGCAGCTCCTCGCCGAGCTCCTCCAGCTGGTCCAGATAGGCGCCGATGACCAGGGTCGGCTCGCCGGGATGCCGGTCCAGCACGGTGCGCACGACCGGCATCTTGGTCCGTGCGGTAGAGGCGATCTTGTACCGCTCCTCGGGTTCGGCGGTCGCGTAGGTCAGCCGCTCGTGGTCGGTGAGGGTCACCCGCACCTCGGTGCACTCGGCCGGCGCGATCCAGCCCTGCGACTCGATGTCCTTCCACGGCGCGTCGTAGCGCTTGGGCCCGATCAGCGAGAACACGTCGCCCTCCCGGCCGTCCTCGCGGACCAGGGTGGCGGTCAGCCCGAGCCGCCGGCGGGACTGCAGGTCGGCGGTCATCCGGAAAACCGGGGCCGGCAGCAGGTGCACCTCGTCGTAGATGACCAGGCCCCAGTCGCGGGAGTCGAACAGGTCAAGATGCCGGTACTGGCCGCCGGACTTGCGGGTCATCACCTGGTAGGTGGCGATGGTGACCGGCCGGATCTCCTTGCGTTCGCCGGAGTACTCGCCGATCTCCTCCTCGGTCAGGCTGGTGCGGTGCAGCAGTTCCCGCTTCCATTGCCGGCCGGCGACGGTGTTGGTGACCAGGATCAGCGTGGTGGCCTGCGCCTTGGCCATGGCGGCCGCGCCGACCAGCGTCTTGCCGGCGCCGCAGGGCAGCACGACGACACCGGAGCCGCCGTCCCAGAACCCGTCGACGGCCTCCTGCTGGTAGGAGCGCAGATGCCAGTCGCTGGTGTCCAGGGCGATCGGGTGGGCCTCGCCGTCGACGTAGCCAGCCTCGTCCTCGGCCGGCCAGCCGACCTTGAGCAGAGCCTGCTTGAGATGACCCCGTTGCGACGGGTGCACGATCACGGTGTCCCGGTCGATGCGGGCACCGAGCATCGGCGAGATCTTCTTGTGCCGCATGATCTCTTCGAGCACGGCGCGGTCGCGGGAGATCAGGATCAGGCCGTGCGCCGGGTGGGCCTGCAGTACCAGCCGGCCGTACCGGCTCATCGTGTCCACCACATCGACCAGCAGGGCCTGCGGCACCGGGAACCGCGACCAGCGGACCAGCGCGTCGACCACCTGCTCGGCGTCGTGCCCGGCGGCCCGCGCGTTCCACAGCGCCAGCGGGGTGATCCGGTAGGTGTGCACGTGCTCGGGGGAGCGCTCCAGCTCGGCGAACGGCGCGATGTTGGCGCGGGCGGCCGGGGCGTCCGGGTGGGACACCTCCAGCAACAGGGTCTTGTCGGACTGGACGATCAACGGTCCGTCGGTCACGGGCGGTTCCTTCGGCTCTGGTGCTTCGGCTTGCCCACGCCCCGTGGTGACGACCGGGGTTGGGCACAACCCATCAAGTGTGCCCGAACCCGCCCCCTGTTCCCGCACGGATGATCGGCGTGGGCCCGATCCGCGCAGGGCCGATCATCGGGGCGGGTGCGAGGCAGGAATCAGCCGAGCAGCATTTCGTTGCCGCCTGCAGAGAATTTCACCCGTGGGTCCGTCGCGAACGGGGACTGTCAGAGGCCTGTGGTTAGTTCCCCATGACGACTACCACGATGCCCGCCGGGACCGATGAGTTCGCCGGGCATCGGTCGTCCACCCGTAGGACAGCGACCGCATAGGCCGAAGGGACCGCGTGATGACCACACCGGAGACGACCCCGCGACGGGCGACCACCGCCGATTGGGTGGGCCTGTCGGTTCTGGCCCTGGCCTGCCTGCTCTACGTGATGGACCTGACGGTCCTGCACCTGGCGATTCCGCAGATCAGCGAGCAGCTGGCGCCCTCCAGCGCGCAGCTGCTGTGGATCATCGATGTCTACGGCTTCATGGTCGCCGGTGCGCTGGTGACGATGGGGACGCTGGGCGACCGGATCGGCCGACGCAGGCTGCTGATGATCGGGGCCGCGGCGTTCGGGCTGACGTCCATCCTGGCGGCCTTCTCCACCACGCCTGAGATGCTGATCTTCTCCCGGGCGCTGCTTGGCCTGGCCGGCGCGACGCTGGCCCCGTCGACCCTCTCGCTGATCTTCCACATGTTCGCCGACCCCCGGCAGCGGTCGGTCGCCATCGGCATCTGGATCGGCGCGTTCTCTGCCGGCAGTGCGATCGGCCCGGTACTCGGCGGCCTGGTGCTGGAGCACTTCTGGTGGGGCGCGGTGTTCCTGCTGGCGCTGCCGGTGATGGTCGCGTTGCTGATCCTTGGGCCGATCGTGCTGCCCGAGTACAAGGACCCCGACGCCGGCCGGCTCGACCTGATCAGCGTCGGTATGTCCGTCGTCGCCGTGCTGTCGGTGATCTTCGGGCTCAAGCAGATCGCGCAGGACGGGGTGACCTGGCTGCCGCTGGTCCTGCTGTTCCTCGGGCTGACGGTCGCGGCGATCTGGGTGCGCCGGCAGCAGCGGCTGGCCGATCCGATGATCGACGTCAGCCTGTTCCGCATCGGCTCCTTCCGCACCGCCCTGGCCGTCAATTTCCTGGCTGTGTTCATCTCGGTGGGCTACTTCCTGTTCCTGGCCCAGTACCTCCAGCTGATCGTCGGGCTCTCCCCGCTGCAGTCCGGCCTGTGGTCGCTGCCGTCGGCGGCCGGGTTCATCATCGGCTCGCAGCTCGGGCCACGGATCGTCCGGCGCATCCAACCGGCCGCGGTGATCGCCGCCGGGCTGGGGCTGACCGCCGTCGGGCTCGGCCTGCTCACCCAGGTGGAGGTGTCCGACGGGCTGTGGGTGATCGTGACGTCGTCGGTCGTGATCTCGATCGGCCTGGGCCCGGTGTTCGGGCTGACCACCGAGCTGATCGTGGGCACCGCGCCGCCGGAGAAGGCCGGCGCGGCGTCGGGGATCTCGGAGACCGCGGCCGAGTTGGGCGGCGCGCTGGGCATCGCGATCCTGGGCAGCGTCGGCGTGGCGATCTACCGTGGACAGCTGGCCACGACGCTGCCCGCCGATCTGCCGGTGCAAGCGGCCGATGCCGCCCGGGACACGCTCGGCGGCGCGGTGGTGGCGGCCGAGTCGTTGCCGCCGGCGCAGGGCGCGGCGGTGTTCGACGCCGCCGCGAACGCGTTCGTCACCGGGCTGCAGGTGACCAGCGCGGTGGCGACGGTGATCGCGGTGCTCATCGCGGTCGTGTCGTGGGTGTCGTTGCGCGAACCGCGGCAGGTCGCCGTCGTCGGGTCTGCGGATGCGGTGCCCTTGCCGAAGGCAGAAGCCAGGAACGGTTCGGCCGGCCCGGCCGAGCCTGGTGCTGATGTGGCGGCATCGGCGAGC
>DATDBV010000143.1:0-11497 GCA_036524715.1 Nakamurella sp.
AGGACTCCGGTATCGCCCACTACTGGATCGTCGACCCGGCCGAACCGTCGATCCTGGCCCTTGAACTTGTGGGCGGCACCTACCGGACCGTCGGCGAGGCCTCCGGTGGTCAGACCATCACCCTGCATCGACCGTTCCCGGTGTCCATCACACCCGCCGACCTGATCGTCTGACCGTCAGATCCGCCGCAGTCCGGCCGGTGTCGGCCAGGTCGTAGTGCTCAGTGCTGGACCAGCACATTGTGGACAACTGCGAGGCGCGCGGCGGACATCTGTCATCGTTGCCGGCGTGACATCGGGCGACCCGGGAGGGGAACATGACAATCATGACGGTGATGCCGCGTGAGTACGCCGACTGGACGGTCGACGACCTCGACCGGCTACCCGACGACGGGCTGCGGTACGAACTGCTCGACGGGACATTGCTGGTGAGCCCGGCACCGAGCCGGGTGCATCAGCGCGCCGCTTTCGAACTCGGCGTCCTGCTCCACCTGGCGTGTCCGGCCGGCCTCGAGGTTGTGGCGGCACCGCTGGACTGGCGGCCGGACAAGCGGACCTCGCTGCAACCGGACGTGCTGGTGCTGGCCGACCGGAGGCTCGATACCACCGCCGAGGACTCGATGATCCTGGCCGTCGAGGTCATCTCTCCGTCGAGCCGACGCAAGGACGCCGTCTACAAACAGTCCAAGTACGAGGACGAGGGCGTGCCGAGCCACTGGATCGTCGACCCCGACCAACCTTCGATCACCGTGCTCGAACTCCGCGACGGACGGTACGTGACCGTTGGCGAGGCGACCGGCGATCAGCCGATCACGGTCGAGCACCCGTTCCCGGCCACCATCGTCCCGGCCGACCTGATCCGCTGATCGAGGCTTGCCGAGCGAACAATCGCTGTGCCGGCGTCGAGCTGGGACTACCGAGCTTGCGAGGTGTTCCCTGAAGACGGCGAGTGTGACGGTTGCCCGCAGTCCAGCGACCCATCGTGGACCTGGGGTTTGTGGACAACTCATCACTCGCCTGACGAGAGCTGACATCCTGGCGGCCGTGCACACCGTGACAGAGCCCGACCCGGAGGGAACCATGACAACCATGACGGTGATGCCGCGTGAGTACGCCGAGTGGACGGTCGACGACCTCGACCGGCTCCTCGACGACGGACTTCGCTACGAGCTGCTCGACGGGACGTTGCTGGTGAGCCCGCCGCCGAGCCGTCGGCATCAGCGTGCGGTCGCGCGACTGTTCGCGACGCTGGACGCGGCATGCCCGGCGGAGTTCGAGGTGCTCGTCGCGCCCCTGGACTGGCGACCCGACCGGCGGACCTCCCTGCAACCGGATGTGCTGGTGCTGGCCGACCGAAACCTGGAGTCACCGGCCGAGGATTCCATGCTCCTGGCCGTCGAGGTGCTGTCCCCGTCCAGTCGCCGAAAGGACGCCATCTACAAGCGGTCCAAGTACGAAGACGAAGCAGTACCCAGCTACTGGATCGTCGACCCCGACGAACCGTCCATCACCGCCCACGAACTGCGCGACGGCCGCTACGTCACCGTCGGCCAAGCCATCGGCGAATCCGCGCTGGCCCTGGACCACCCCTTCCCGGTGAGGATCGTCCCGGCGGACCTGACCCGCTGACGCCTTACAGCTTGGTCATCGGCACGCCGCCGATGAGCATCAGCCGGATCTTGCCGGACGCGCCGAAGTCGACGGTCGCGGTTGCCCGCTGCCCGACCCCGTCGACGACGAGAACCTTGCCCAGGCCGTACTTGTCGTGCGACACCCGGTCGCCGACGGCCAGCTCCAGGATCGGCTTGGTGCCCAGCGTCGCCCCCCGTCGGGCCCCCGCCCTGGACGGGGAGTTGGCGCCGAACCGGCTCGCCGTCACCGGCGCCGACCGGCCCCCGCCGTATCCGGAGCCGGAATCGCCGAACCGTGGCCGGCGGCCGTACCGTAGGTCGCCCTCGAAATCGCTGTCGCCGATGAACCCACCGGCGCGCGCGTCGGCGTCGGTGCGCCGCCACTCGATCAATTCGGTCGGGATGTCGCCGAGGAACCGAGACGCCGGGTTGGCGTTCGGCTGTCCCCAGGCGGAGCGTATCATCGCCCGCGTCACGTACAACCGCTTCATCGCCCGGGTGATCCCGACGTAGGCCAGGCGCCGTTCCTCGGCCAGTTCCGTGTCGTCACCCAGCGCCCGCTGGTGCGGGAAGATGCCGTCCTCCCAGCCGGTCAGGAACACCACCGGGAACTCCAGGCCCTTGGCGGTGTGCAGGGTCATCAGGGTGACCATGCCCTCGGCGGAGTCGGGTACCGAATCCGCGTCCGCGACCAGCGACAGCTGCTCCAGGACAGCCAGCAGCAGTTCGCCAGCGTCCGGGGGCACATCCTCATCGGGATCGGAATTCTCGCCGTCGCCGCCGCCGAGCGCGGCCAGACCGCCACCGGCCAGCAGCGTTTCGGCGGTCTCCCGGAGCACGCTGACCAGCTGGTCGAGGTTCTCCAGACGGGACCCGTCCTGCGGATCCTCCGAGTTCTCCAGCTCCGCGCGGTAGCCGGTGCGTTCCAGGACCGCGGTGAGCAGGTCGGCCGGCTCCATGCCGAAACCGACCTCGGATCGCAACCCGGACAGCAACTCGCCGAACGAGGACAGCGAGTTGGCCGACCGGGCGGCCAGTCCCGGGACCTCGTCGATGCGCTGCAACGCCTCGCCGAACCCGATCCGTTCCCGCTCGGCGAGCACCGACACGCAGGCCTCGGCCCGGTCCCCGATCCCTCGCCGCGGTGTGTTGAGGATTCGGCGCAGGTTGATCTCGTCGTCCGGGTTGGCGATGGACCGCAGGTAGGCCAGCGCGTCCTTGACCTCTTTGCGCTCGTAGAACCGCACTCCACCGACGATCCGGTACGGCATCCCGTTGCGGATGAAGACGTCCTCCAGCGCCCGGGACGCCGCGTTGGTCCGGTAGAACACCGCGACGTCGCCGAAGACCGCGTCGCCGGCGTCGACCAGCGCGTCGATCTCTTTGCCGACGAACTGCGCCTCGTCGTGCTCGTTGTCGCCGACGTACCCGGTGACCCTGGTGCCATTGCCCTGCGCGGTCCACAGGTTCTTCGCGCGCCGCTGGGAGTTGCGGGCGATGACCGAGTTGGCCGCGGACAGGATGGTCTGGGTGGACCGGTAGTTCTGCTCCAGCATGATCGTCCGGGCGTCGGGGTAGTCCCGCTCGAACTCGACGATGTTGCGGATGGTCGCGCCGCGGAACGCATAGATGGACTGATCGGCGTCGCCGACCACCACCAGCTCGGCCGGCGGCACATCGCCGGCCGCGGCGCGGACGAGTTCGCCGTCGGCGGTGCGCACCTCGCGCTGCTCGTGCGACCCCCCGACCAGCGCCTTGACCAGCAGGTACTGGGCGTGGTTAGTGTCCTGGTACTCGTCAACCAGCACGTGCCGGAAGCGTCGCCGGTAGTGCTCGGCCACCGCCGGATACTGCTGCAGCAGGTGCACGGTCTGCATGATCAGGTCGTCGAAGTCGAGCGCGGACGCCGACCGCAGCCGCTCCTGATACCCCTGGTAGACCCGCGCGACGATGGTCGCCTGGTCCGATTCCGCCCGTTCCAGCGCGGTGACGGCGTCGATCAGCTCGTTCTTGAGGTTGGAGATCGACGCGGCCAGCATCCGGGCCGGGTACTTCTTGGTGTCGATGTTCAGCCCGCCCGCCACCAGCTGGGCCAGCCGCTGCGAATCGGCCTGGTCGTAAATGGTGAAGGTGGTCTTCAGGCCGAGCTGGTGCGCCTCGGCGCGCAGGATCCGAACGCACATCGAGTGGAAGGTGGAGACCCACATCGACCGGGCCCGCCCGCCGATCAGGTCGGTGACCCGCTCCTCCATCTCCCGGGCGGCCTTGTTGGTGAAGGTGATGGCCAGGATCTGCCCGGGGTGGGCGCCGCCGACCGCGAGCAGGTAGGCAATGCGTCGGGTGAGCACCCGCGTCTTACCCGAGCCTGCGCCGGCCACCACGAGCAGGGGTGCGCCGCGGTGTTCCACGGCTTGCTGTTGGGGAGGATTCAGGCCGTCCAGCAGCTCCGCCCCTCGGCGGCGCGCGCGCTCCTCCCGTTGCCGGGCAAGCTCGGCGGGCGACGGCTCGGGCTCGGCCAGGCCGAAGGTGGCGGGGAGATCGAACAGGCTCGTCATGACGGTGCTCACGCTACCCGCCGGCACCGACAGTCCCGGTGCACCGCGCGGCGTGCCGGCCTCGATCACCTGTTCGGACCTCCCCCCTTGAAGTTGATCATGGCGCGCTGCCGGCCTGCCCTCGGCGCGTCGCGGATTCGGGCGGCGTGTCGCCGGCACGCCGCCATGATCAACTTCAGCGGTGATTCAGGGGTGACGGGGCGGCACGTCGTGTGTTCTACTGAAACCATGTCCAGCCTCACCGACTCCCGCCGCGCGCCCGCACGGCCCGAGTTTTTTTATGGGTACCGGATCCCGGTGCCCGTTGGAGGCTGAACACCCCGCCACGACGACGCCCCGAGGTCCGCAGAGACCCGGGGCGTTTTTCGTGCCTCCGGATCGCGGGCCGGGGCAAGGAGGATCATCATGACCAGTGCCCTGACCGCCCCGCAGCCGACCGCGAGCACGCTCCCGGTGCACCTGCGGACCAGATCGACCATCACGGAGCCGGCCATCGACGCCAGTGAAACGCCCGAGGAAGTTCCTGTCCCCGAGAGTCAGGAGGGGATCGACGAGTTGCGCGTTGAGATCGACGAGATCGACGCCAAGCTCGTCGAACTGATCCTGCGTCGCACGGCTGTCTCGCACGCCATCGGAACGGCCCGCAAGAGCCTGGGCGGGCCCAAGATCGTCTACAGCCGGGAGATGGCCGTGCTGGAACGCTTCCGCGCGTTGGGGCCGTCCGGCACCGATCTGGGCATGATGCTGCTGGCGATGGGCCGGGGCAAGCTCGGCCGGAAGTAGCCGGTTCAGATCAGACGAGGCGGCGGTCGGAGGCCCAGCGGGACAGCTCATAGCGGTTGGACTTCTGGGTCTTGCGCAGCACGCTCGACACGTGCGTCTCCACGGTCTTGATCGAGATGAACAGCTGGGCCGCGATCTCCTTGTAGGCGTACCCGCGGGCCAGCAGCTTGAGCACCTCCCGTTCCCTCGGTGAGAGCAGGTCCAGCTCGGGGTCGGTGACCGGCGCCGGGCCGCCCCGGTCGGAGAACGCGTCGAGCACGAAACCGGCCAGCCGCGGCGAGAACACCGCGTCCCCGGCCGACACCCGCACGATGGCGTCCGCCAGCTCCCGGCCGGAGATCGTCTTGGTGACGTACCCGCGGGCGCCGGCGCGGATGACGGCGATGACGTCCTCGGCAGCGTCGGACACGGACAGCGCCAGGAAGACCACATCCGGCAGCTTCGTGTGGACCTGGTCGAGCACGGCACGCCCGCCGCCGTCGGGCATGTGCACGTCCAGCAGCACCACGTCGGGCGGTTCGGACGTGATCCGGACGACCGCCTCCCCCACCGAACCGGCCTCGCCGACGACGGCGATCCGGTCGTCGTCCAGACCCGCCAGTTCGGCCTTGACCCCCGTCCGGAACAGGGCGTGATCGTCCACGACGAACACCGTCACCGGGTGGCTCATTCTGTTGCGTCCCCTTGCTGGCTGTTCATGACGGCCGTCGGCCGTTCCGACTCGTCCGGGCGCACCGGCACGGTCAGCTCGATCTCGGTGCCGTTGCCGGGCGACGACCGCACCGTCGCGGTGCCGCCGTGCCGTTCCATCCGACCACGGATCGATTCGGCCAGACCCCGCCGGTCCGATCCCACCACGGCCGGGTCGAACCCGATACCCCGATCCCGGACGAACACGCTGGCCGTGCCGTCCTCGATCTCGGCGTACACGCTAATCTCCTCGACCTCGGCGTGCTTGGCCGCGTTGACCATCGCCTCTCGGGACGCCGCGACCAACGCGTTCAGATGCTGGTCCATGCCGGTGTCGCCGACGATCACCGGAGTGACGGACTTGTTGTAGGTGTCCTCGACCTCGCCGGCCGCCTCGGCCAGACTGGCCGCGAAGGTCTGGTCGACCGCGGCGGGCGATTCGGCGGTGCCGTGGCCCGCGGCGTACCCGGCGGGCCCGTACAGCCACGTGCGCAACTGCCGCTCCTGGCTGCGGGCCAGCCGTTGCACCTCTTTGCCGTCCCCGGCCTGGCGTTGGATCAGGGCCAGCGTCTGCAGCACCGAGTCGTGCAGATGGGCGGCGATCTCGGCGCGCTCCTTCTCCCGGATGCGACCCTGCCGCTCGTCACCGAGGTCCCGGACCAGGCGAACCCACCAGGGGATGGTGATGACGGCGACGCCGACCAGGGTGAGCACCACGGCCAGCAACGCCGACTGCACAGCGGTGAAGTCCAGCTGGCCGAGGGCGAACACCGACAGCCCGCCGACGACCAGCACGCACCCACCGACCAGCCGCCACCACGACGCCCGGCTCGGCCCGACGATGCCGGCCGCGCTGCGCCGCCAACGGGCGCGGCGGGTTTCGTCGGCCTCCCGCCAGATGAACGCGGCGCCGATCGCCGCCAGCCCCAACGGGCCGAGCACCACACCGAGCGAGTCACCGAGGCCGAGCGCGGCGACCACGATGAGGATCGCGACGCCCACCGCGGCGATGCCGAGCGCCTGCCGCCGCTCGACCCGGCTGGCCGGCTGCGGCGCGGGCGCGTTCGGCGACGACTGGGGGACGAAGATCCACAGCAAGCCGTAGGCGAGCACCCCGACGCCGCTCATCAGGGCGAGCAGGACGAAGGCGACCCGGACCCACAGCACCCGAACGTGCAGGTGGTCGGCGATACCGCCGGCGACGCCGCCGAGCACCCGATAGTCGCGGCGCCGGGTCAGCTTGGGGATCCCGTCCGGGGTGAGCCCGGGGCCGGTGCGCGAGGCCGCGTAGTCGGACACCGGTTCCACCCCGAGCGCGCCGACCGACGCCGGGTTCGATGGCCCGGCCGGCGGCGGGGTGACGATCGGGATCGGCCGGGTCGGCCGGTTGTCCAGCTCGACGGGCACCCGGTCCGACGCTGCCCCTGTACCCGGAGCGGCGGGCGGGGGGTCCGTCCGGGACGCGCGCCGCAACGCAGGCAAAGACTTCACCTCTCCAGAGTCACACGTTCCGACCCCGCGTGGTATGCGGGTTCACCCTGGATCCGGGAACCAGGGTGATCCCCGATGGTGTCCGACGGGTACGACAGCGCACTCTCGACACCATGAGCACAGCACACGAACCCGCCGGGCCCGGCGCCGCCGGCGGAGACTGGTGGTCCAGGCGCCCACGCCGATCCGCTTCGGATCGCAAGATCGCCGGTGTGGCCGGCGGCCTCGGCCGGGCCTTCGGCGTCGACCCGGTCCTGATCCGCGTCGCCTTCGTCATCCTGACGATCTTCGCCGGATTCGGGCTGCTGCCGTACGTCGCGTGCTGGCTGCTGCTGCCGGCCGACGGGGATGAGGTTTCGCCCGCGGAGTCGCTGCTCGGTCGGGGCCGGTCGGCCACCCCACCGATCCTCGCGGTCGGGCTGGCGATCGTCGCGCTGATCTCGATTCTGTCCACGTTCTCCTGGGGTTCACCGTTCTGGCCGCTGGTGATCGCCGGCGTCGTGATCTTCCTGGTGGTCCGCAAGAAGGGCCGCGGGTGCACCGGCCAGCAACGGAACACCGCGTGGGCAGACCAGTGGGCCGCCAAGGCCGGCGAATCCGGTCGGTCCTGGGGTGAGCAGGCCGAACAGTGGATCGCCCGCCAGCCTTGGGCCGGACCGGGCGGGTCGAGCACGCAATCGCAGTCGCAGTCGCAGTCGCCGTTCGACAAGCCGGCCTTTTGGGACGCGGCGCGGGACGAACAGCACGCTGCCGACCCGACCAGAGTGAACCTGCGCAAGGACGGCACCTCGACCCAGGGCCAGCCGGCGGCGCCGCAGCCGCCCGCCTGGGATCCGCTGGGAGTGGCCCCGTTCGCCTGGGACCTGCCGGAACCGACGCCCGCTGCCCCGCCCACCCCCGCCCGACCACGGCGCAGCGTGATCGGCCGGATCACGCTGGGCATGGTCCTGCTGGTCGGCGGTTTGGCCACGGTCGGCGCGGTGCAGGGCTGGTGGGCTCTGACCTGGGCTGGTGTGTCCGCCGTCGCGCTGACCATCGTCGCGGTCGGCCTGCTCATCGGGTCGCTGCGTGGCGAGGGCCGCTCGCTGATCGGCCCGGGCATCTTCCTGTCGCTGGTCACGCTCGCGCTGACCATCACCGGGATCAGCGGCACCACCGGTTACGGCCAGCAGACCTGGGTGCCGACCAGCGTCGCCGCCGCCCAGCAGGAGTTCGTGCTCAACGGCGGGCAGGGCACGCTGGACCTGCGGCAGTTGCCCGTGCCGGCCGGGACGACGGTGGACACGGAGGTCACGGTGCGGGCCGGGCAGGCAACGGTGATCGTCCCGAAGACCGTGACCGTGAACGTCTCCTGCACCGCCAACGCGGGTGAGGTCGACTGCCTCGGGAAGTACGCCGAAGGACTGCGGCAGGACGTCAGCCAAACCCAGCCTGGTTCGTCGGACAAAGGAACCATCAACCTGACGGTGCACGTCGGGGCCGGACAGGGGACGGTGCGCAATGGCTGACCGCACGGCAACCACGGGACGCCGCCGCGGCGTGAACTGGATCGGCCTGCTGTTCTCGCTGATCTTCCTGTCGATCGCCTCGGTGGGATTCTCCGGAGACCCCTGGTGGCTGCTCACCGAGTCGACCAAGTGGGTGATCGCCGGGATCGTCGCCGCGATCGGCATCGGACTGCTGCTCACCGCGCTGCCCCGCGGGGGCCGAAAGAGCACCTGAGCGCGATTCGAAACCGCCCCACCTCCATGCCGGAGGTGGGGCGGTTGGCGTTTCGACGGCCGGAACCTCGGCAGCCTGCAAGGAATCCCGCGGCACTGCGGCGCGACCTCCGCAGTCGTCGTGTGGTCGCGACTGCGGAGCTTGGGTCGCTGGTGGCGACCGGATGTTCCGCGCGAGCAGTCCGCGCCAGCAGCAAGAGACCTTGGAATCGATCGTCTTGAGGGCTTGCAGACCTTCGGTTAGATCGCGGACGCTGCCTACGACGCCCCGCCGCGATCAGCCCGGACCTGCGATGATGGTCCGGATACGGGAGGAGAACGCCGTTGCCAGGGCCGCTCGTGTTCGACCGCGAGGCCATCGCGGATCTGTGCCGACGCCACGGGGTGAGGCGGCTGGCGATATTCGGGTCCGCGACGACGGACCGGTTCGACCCGGAACGCAGCGACGTCGACTTCCTGCTCGAGTTCCGGGAGGATGCGCACGCGTCGTTCAGGACGTACTACGCGTTGAAGGTGGCCTTGGAGGAGTTGCTGGGTCGATCGGTGGACCTGGTGATGACCGAGGCGCTCCGCAGTCCCTCCTTCGCGCGGACCGTCGAGCAGACTCGCCAGGAGTTGTATGCGGCCTGACGCGCGTTCGTCCATCGACGATGCAATTCTGGCGCTGGAGACCGTCCGCACCTTCACCGCCGGGGCGGCCGGCGACCGTGAGATGAGGGCTGCGGAATGGTGCCGGTCAACCGAGCGCGACGGTGATCTCCGGCCGTCGCCGCAGGGTGTTCGTGACGTAGCAGACCCGCTGAGCGTGCGGGATCAGTCGTTCGACAACGTCCGGCGCGGTGTCCGCAACGACCGTCAGCAGGATGTCGGTGAAGCTCGGCCCGTCGTAGGTGCCGGTGGCGGTCACGGTGAGGCCGGGCAGGTCGATGCCCCGCTTGCGGGCGGTGAACGCCAGCGCAAGGGCGAAGCACGACGAGAGGGACGCCAACAGCAGATCGGTCGGCTGCGGGCCGCTGTTCGTCCCGCCGGAGGTCTCCGGCTCGTCGACGACGATGTCGAAGTCGCCGGCCCGGGTGATCGCCCGCATGCCACCGGTCCACCGGGTGGTCACCGTGCGGTCGGTCAAGGCGTGCCCGCCAGTCCTGTCAGCGGATCCGGGGCAGCGTGGCGGCGAGCGCGCGAAGCGCCTCCCGGAAGCATTCGATCGGCGCGGTGGCCACGCCGGCGCCGATCTGGCCGACACCCGAACTGGCGTGCAGGATCCCGGTGGTGACCCGGGGGGTGCTGTTCAGTTCCACCACCCTGCGCACGTCGACGCCGACCGGGGTGCCGCGATAGCCCGCGAACGGCAGTTTGAACCGGCTGCTGCGGCCCGCGCAGATCGACGTCATGGCGTCCGTCATCGCGGCGGCGTCGGCCAGGCCGCCGCCGAGAAACGCGGCCACCGCGGGAGAACCGGCCGCGGCCGCGCCGCCCAGGCCGACGAGTTCCAGGATCGCGCTGTCCCCGATGTCGCGGGCGGCGTCGGTCGGGCCGTGGTCCGGGTAGTACATCGCGTCCGACACCGGCGGCGCCGGAGCGACGTAGACAACGCCGGAGCCGGCCAGGCGGACGCCGTAGGTCGTGCCGTTGCGGCACATCATTGTCACGATGCTGGATCCTTCGACCTGCTCGGCCCACAGCGCGACCGCCTTCGCACCCGCCATGGCCAGGTTGAGGAAGAACAGGTGATCGGCCGACAGGAATCGCGCGAGCGGCACCCGGTCCGGGCTGTCCAGACCGGCCAGGTGTGGCAGCAGGTGCCGGATGAGCAGGGCGGATGCGCCCTGGGTGCGCATGTGCACGTCGTCCCCGATCTGCACCGCCTGCGCGGCGAGACCGAAAACGTCGACCGGACCGGCGGCTTCGATGACGCGGCGCAGCAGCGGTCCGGCGACGTCGCGCAGGAACTCGAGCCGGGCGATCGCGCCGGGGGTGTCCCGCCCGAACCATGCGGTGTCGCCCGGGCCCTGGTTGATCGGCGCAAAGGCCTGCGTTCCGCCCTCGGCGTCCTGCACCACGAACACCGGCGCCGACGGGCCGATGGCGCTGGCCATCGGCAGCACCACGTCGTGCCGGTAGGCGGGTTCCATCGTGACGTCACCGGCGGACAGCAGGTGGTCCGCCTGCTCGACCGATCCCGCCCATCCCTCGGCCACGGTGGCCGCGCGCAGCGAGCGGCGCAGCGGATCACAGGCAGCCGCCCAATCGATCGCCGGACCGCAATGCAGCAGCACCCGTCCGGACAACCCGGGGACGACGGCCCCGGCCGGGGCGACGTCGACCAGCTGCGGCACGCCCCGGTCGAGCCGGCGGACCACCTCGTCGTTGGCCGTGTCGATGGCCTGCGCCGCCGGACCGTAGAGCCGCTCGAGCGCGGCGATCAGGTCCGGCCGCCCGTCCGCGGGGATCCGCCAGTCGACGTGCTGCACCGGTCTGCCCTGGTCCCGGACGGCGTCGGCGAACAGCGACAGCCCGATGTTGATCACCGAGACATCCTGCGGCAGCACGACCTTCGGCGAATCGGTGGTCATGGCGACTCCTCGGCGGCGACGCTCTCGGCCCGGCGGAGCAGGTCGTCCCGCGCG
>DATDBV010000144.1:0-3572 GCA_036524715.1 Nakamurella sp.
TCAGGCGCTGTCGGCCACCGGCCACGCGGTGTCCAGGTAGCTGCGCACCGCCGCCGACCGGCGCAGCTTGGCCAGGCTGCGGGCCCGAGTCGGGCCGATGCTGCCCTGCGGGATACCCAACGCCTCGCTGATCTCCCGGTACGAGGGCTGCGCGTCGGCGGACAGCAGCAGGAGCAGGCGACGTTGCGGGTCCGGCAGTTCGGCCAGCCCACTGCGAACGGCCTCGCCCGCCTCTGCCCGCAGCAGGTCGGCACTGCCGTCGGCGACACCGGTCCGGTCGAGGATGCGCTCCATGTCGGTCGGGTCCATGCAGGTCGAACGCACCTGGGCGGTGCTCACGCGCAACGCCTCGTGCTGGGTGGTGGTCTTCAGCCATCCCGGCAGGGCCCGCGGCTCCCGCAGCCCGGACAGGTGCTGGAAGCAGCTCATCCAGACGGTCTGCGCGACGTCGTCGATGTCGCTCTCGCCGAGCCGGTAGCCACGGGCCACGTTCCGGATCATCGAGGTGTAGCGATCCACCAGCGCCCGGCAGGCGGCGCGGTCCCCGGCCGCCGCCGCCGGCACGAGCAAATCCAAACTGTCGGTCCCGCGAGCCTGCACCGGCAGGGCCGAACGACTGGTCGCCATCTCCAAACCCCCTTCTGCAGCGGGCCCCGCGGCCTGGTGAACGCCGGGTCCGAACCTGATGGATCAAGGTTCGGCCCCGTCACTGGCGAGTCGCTGAACACGCGCTGAATCCGCCGCGGGCCGTTCAGTCAGCACCGCGGTCGCCCCCTGCCGGTGCCGTCGACGGCCGGGGTCCGATTCATCGATCCCGACCACGATCAAGTGCGGCCGGCGTCCTCGGGACGGACCGTCCCCGGTGCGGGACTGGTTCCCCGGTCCCCGGCGCCCGCCACGGTTGGCCCGCCACGGTGGATCCGCCACACAGAAGGACCGACAACCATGTGGGCCCGACACGGTGCATACGCCCCAACGCGGCTCTACAGTGACTCAAGGCCGCCGCACCACTCCGTCGGCCCGATCATCGGAGCGCCGCGGCCGGCCCGCGACCATGACCGTCAGACCGGCGGTTCAACCGCCGACATCCGTTGATGTTCGACAGATTTCACTGTCGCACGGCGCTCAGCCCGGCACACCCACGGAGGATCAATGACGAACCCGCCAGCCAAGTCGGAAACACCCAGTCGCGCCACCATTGTCAAGGTCGTATCGGCGAGCATGGCCGGCACGACGGTGGAGTGGTACGACTTCTTCCTCTATGGCGTCGCCGCCGCCCTGGTGTTCCCGAAGGTGTTCTTCCCGGCCAGCGACCCGGCCGTCGGGGTGTTGCTGGCGCTGGGCACGTTCGCCATCGGATTCATCGCCCGGCCCATCGGCGGCCTGGTGTTCGGCCACTACGGCGACATCCTCGGCCGCAAGAAGCTTCTCGTCATCAGCCTGCTGATGATGGGAACGGCCACCTTTCTGATCGGCCTGCTCCCCGGCTACGCGACGATCGGCGTGGCCGCCCCGATCATCCTGATCGCGTTGCGCCTCGTGCAGGGCTTCGGCCTGGGCGGCGAATGGGGCGGCGCCGTGCTGATCGTGTCCGAGTACGGCGACAAGGAACGCCGGGGCTTCTGGGCCAGCTGGCCGCAGGCCGGCGTGCCGCTGGGGCAGCTGATGGCCAACGGGCTGCTCGCCCTGCTCGCCTTCGTGCAGACCGAGGAGGCGTTCCTGTCCTGGGGCTGGCGGATCCCGTTCCTGATGTCCGCGGTGCTGGTCCTGATCGGCCTGTTCATCCGGCTGTCCATCGAGGAGTCGCCGGTGTTCCGCCAGGCGCAGGAGCAGGCGGCCGCCGCCGCCACGACGAACCCCGCGGACACCAAGTCGCACATGCCGATCGTCGAGGTCTTCAAGAAGTACCCGCGCGAGGTCTTCACCGCAATGGGCGCTCGGTTCGCCGAGAACGTCTCGTACTACATCTTCACCGTCGTCATCGTCACCTACCTGACCAAGAACCCACCGAACCACACCGCGTCCAGCTCGTTCGTGCTCAACGCGGTGCTCATCGGCGCAGTCGTGCACTTCGTGACCATCCCGATCTGGGGCGCGCTGTCCGACCGGTTCGGCCGCAAGCCGCTGTACCTGTTCGGCGCGGTCGGGGTCGCGGTCTGGTCGTTCGTGTTCGTCTTCCTGATCGACACCAAGAGCTTCCCGCTCACCGTCGTCGCGGTCGTCGGCGGCCTGCTCTTCCACGGCGCGATGTACGGTCCGCAGGCCGCCTTCCTGTCCGAGCTGTTCGGCACCAAGGTCCGCTACTCGGGCGTCTCGGTCGGCTACCAGTTGGCCTCGATCGTGGCCGGCGGCCTGGCCCCGCTCGTCGCGGTGGCGCTGTACACCGGATTCGGCACCGGCTACGCCATCGCCGTGTATGTGGCGGTGTCGGCGGTGATCACCATCGTGGCGGTGGGCACCTACTCGGAGACCAAGAACCGGGACCTGGCCGACGATCCGGCGTTCCGGCGGGACGCCGCCGCTCCGGCGCAGGCGCCGCGATAGCGGCACCCACTCCTGGCCGGGGAACATCCGACCGCCTCCCGCGGCCGGATGTTCCCCGGCTGCCGAGTCAGCCGACCAGCCGCAGCTCCCGCCGGGCGTTGCGAGTCAACGGCCCTTGCTGGAGCATCCGCGACACCGACCCGGCGATCGCGTTGTGGATGTCCGGCCCGGTGCGCTGCCAGCCGAACAGCCGGGCGACGGCCACCGCCAACTGCTCCTCCTCGATCACGATGGCGTCGCGGACGGTGCCGACGACGGCCAGGTCGACCTCCTCCGGCGGAATCGCCAGTGCGCTGCGGGTCGTCCCGGTGCCGGCCGGCACCCGCACCGTGGTCAGCTGCCGTCCGTCGATCCGGTAGAAGCCCGCCGGGTCCCGCCGAACCTCCTGCCCGTCGACCCTGACCCGGGACAGCACGTACTCGGCGTTGGCCCGGGTCTGCCCGCGAACGCTGCCGATCCCCCACTCCTGCCGGAACCGGGCCAGCAGCACCGTCTCGTGGACCGGCGCCTCGACCCGCAGTGCCGCCTCGAAGAAGCGGCGCAGCGCGGGCCGCGCCTCGGGCGATCGGGGGTCGGCATGCCGTTCCTCCGCCGGACGGGTCGCCGGCCGGTATGGCTCCGCCCAGCCGGGCACGGCCTGCGGATCCATCTCGTCGAAGTGGATCTCGGCCCGGGTGTCCGGTGATTGCTCGGGCCGATCATCGACGCTGCCGCCGCCGGAGCGCCGGTCGGCGTCGCGGTCGGTGGCCTCGAGCGCCGCTTCGATCGCCGCCTTCAGGCGGGCCTGCTGAGCGGCCCGATCCCGCCACCAGCTGATGCCCCAGATCCGGTGGATCCGCCAGCCAAGCCCGACCAGCACCTGTTCCCGCAACCGGTCCCGATCCCGCGCGGTGGCCGCGGAATGGTAGGCGGCGCCGTCGCATTCGATACCGAGCAGGTACTCGCCGGGCCGGTCCGGATGCAGCACGGCCATGTCGATGCGGTATCCGGCGGCACCCACCTGGGTGTGCACCGGATATCCCAATGCT
>DATDBV010000145.1:0-17966 GCA_036524715.1 Nakamurella sp.
GCCCGGCGTGGTCGCGCACATCGGCGTCGCCAGGATCGGCGGCGTCGGGGACTGGGTGGAACCCGAGGGATGAGCGCCGCCGGCCGCCTACAGCGATGCCGGCAGGCCGAACCGCTCGAACAACGAGGTGTCCAGGAAGTAGGTGATCCGCGCGATCCGGTCGCCGTCCAGGTCCAGCACCTGGATGGAGAACGGCCTGTGACTGCCGTCGGCCGACAGCTTGTACGCGGCGAATGCCGGTGACCCGTTGACCTCCAGGGGCAGGAGCCGCCCCTGCCGGCAGGCAGCCCCTGGGCCGAGGTGCCACGCGGCGATGTCGTCGCGCCCGGACAGCCAGAGTGCGAACGGCGGCATCGATGCAATGGCGTCCTGCCGCAGGAGCAGCACGAGAGCATCGATGTCATATGTGGTGAACGCCTGCACGTAGTCGGCGAGCAGGTTCTTCTGGGCGTCGTCCATCGGCTCCGCGTGGGTTCTTGCCGCGGTGTCCAATGCGTCGACGGTGGCCAGCGTGGCCCGCGCCCGTTGCAGCGCGCTGTTCACCGACGCGACGGTCGTGTCCAGCAGGTCCGCCACCTCCGCGGCGCTCCAGCGCAGCACCTCGCGCAGGATCAGCACGGCCCGCTGCCGGGCCGGCAGATGCTGCAGCGCGGCGATGAACGCCAGCCGCACCGAGTCCCGCTGTACCGCGAGCTCGGCCGGGTCCGCGGTGGCCGACAGCACCTCACCGTCCGGCATCGGCTGGATCCAGGTGGCCTCCGACCGCGGCTCCCCGAGTGATTCGGCCACCGGGGGCGCCGCCGGACCGAAGTCCATCGGCAGCGCACGCCGGTTCCGGCTGTTCAGCATGTCCAGACAGACGTTGGTGGCGATCCGGTAGAGCCAGGTGCGCAGGGATGACCGACCGTCGAACCTGTCCAGCGCCCGCCAGGCCCGGATCATCGTGTCCTGCACCGCATCATCGGTCTCGAAGGTGGCGCCGAGCATCCGGTAGCAGTAACCGCCCAGCTCGCGGCGGTGATCCTCGAGTCGGCGCTCCAGCTCGGCGCGGCCGGCGGGTGCGGAGCCGGATTGGGTGGCGAGTTCGGTCATGGTGGGCGATCTCCTCGGCGACGGTGTCCGGGTGGGACGCCCTCCACCATAGGAGCGGGCACCGACAGTGCGGTGCCCACGCCGGAGATGACCGCCGGGACCGGACGTCAGGCGGCGGTCTCGCTGACGATGATGTTGCCGGCCTTGCGGACGAAGAAACTGGCGATGGCGAAGATGATGCCGGCCATGATCGCCCAAAGGGCCACCAGCCAGATGAGGCTGACCAGCAGCGCGGCCGGGTTGAACAGCACGATGACGCCGAAGACCAGTGCCAGGACACCCCAAGCGACGAACCAACCCCAACCGGAACCCGGCTGCTTGCGCAGCGCGAGCCCGCCGGCGATACCCGAGATGCCGGCCAGGATTGCCCACAGCGCGACCAGGACCGCGATCACAGTGCCGCTTTCCTTCGGCCAGACCAGGATCACGATGCCGGCGATGACCGACAACCCGCCGACGACGAAGTTGCCGGCCCCGGACTGGCCCTGCTTGCGTTCGGAGAATCCCTGGAAGATCGACATGATGCCGTCCACCAGCAGGTAAGCGACGAAAATGATGGCGAAGACCAGGACCGTCTGGCTGGGCCAGATCAGCATGGCCATGCCGAGCAGGATCAGGATGATCCCGCGGACCAGGATGACCCACCAGTACTTCGCGGCGATCGCGCCCATTCCACGCACACTTGTCGTCATGATGACTCCTCATGGCGGGCGCACACGCCCGCCCGGTCGATACCCCACGTTTCCGTGGACGGGCGCGACGCTATCAGCGCAGATGTACAGAATTGTCGATCTTGGGTGACATCTTGATCTCAGGGCTGTGACGCCGATCTCGGATCGGGCGATCACTCCCCGTCGTCGAGATCCAGCGACCCGACGCCCATCAGGCTGGAGTCCAGGAACGCCTTCTCGTCGGGCCGGTGCCGCAGCACCGTCTGCATGTACGACTGGGTCGCGTACTCCATCGACACCTCCTGCTCGGCCGCCTGCGTCAGGAACCAGCGATGTTCAAGCACCTCGTGGAACACCTCGGCCGGCTCCAGCTTCTCGGCCAGCCCGGCCGGGATCGCCTCGACCACCGGGTCGTAGACGTCGGTGACGTAGTGGTGGGCGACGGTGTCCTCGTCGACTTCGGTGCCGGGCATCACCGCCTGCGAACGGTAGGTGTCCAGGTCGTTGAGGATCCGCCTGGCCTGGTTCTCCTGCACGTTGATGCCGGTCAGGGCGAACAGCCGTCTGCGGTGGTGCCCGGCGTCGACGACCTGGGTCTGCACCATCACGTGCGGGTCGCCGCCGGAATCGTCGATGTGGATCTGCGCGACGTCGAAACCCAGGTCGTTCAGCTTGCGCAGGCGTTGCTCGATCCGCCACCACTCGTCCTCACCCATCGTCTGCGGGGCGGTCAGCAGGTCCCACAGACGCTCGTACCGCTCGATCACCGACATCGCGGTCTCCAGCGGATCGATGGACTCGGGCAGCAGTCCCGACATCTGCAGGTCCAGCAGCTCCCCGGCGACGTTGGTTTCCACGATGTCCAGGTCCTGCAGCCGTTGCCCCCGCGACAGCGACTCCCGCAGCTCACCGGTCTCGGCGTCGACCAGGTATGCGGCCAGCGCCCCGGCGTCCCGGCGGAACAGGGTGTTGGACAGCGAGCAGTCCTTCCAGGCGAACCCGACCAGGTGCAGCCGGACCAGCAGCTCGGCCAGCGCGTCCAGCAGCTTGGTCTCCAGGTCCGGGTCCATCCGCCGGGAGAACAGGGCCCGGTAGGGCAGGGAGAACCGCAGGTGTTTGGTGACCAGCGCGGCGTCCAGCGGCTCGCCCTCCGGGGTCATCCGGTTGGCCACCACGCCGATCGCCTGCACGACCGGGAGTTCGCGTTTGGCCAGTTCGCGCAGCAGCGCGTACTCGTGCTCGGCCAGACCCTGGCTGATCTCCTTGATCGCGTAGACGATGCCGCCGATCCGGACGAACCGGACGACGTGCCGGGAGATGCCACGAGGCAGCGAGACCAGCTTCTCCTTGGGCCAGCGTTCCAGCGCGGTTGACCAGGGCAGGGTCAGCAGATCGGTGGGATCGGGGCCGGTCGCGAACTGCATGCGCACCGGGTCAGCCTGACACAGCCGGCGATCGGAGGCAGGGCAGCGACCGCCCCGGCCGGGCTACCGTGGACGGTCCGAGATGAGCGCATGGCCGGGCGGTCGGCGGGTCCGTGCGCGGTTGCCAGGTCGACACAGACGGAGGGCTGGAGTGGTTCGGTGACGAAGGATCCGGACCGTCCACCACCCGCGAACCCCCTCGCGCCCGGCCCGCGTTCGCGTCCCGCGTCCTACCCGGGGAGCCGGCCCGCGTTCGACTACCT
Source organism: Nakamurella sp. (assembly GCA_036524715.1). GTDB lineage: Bacteria > Actinomycetota > Actinomycetes > Mycobacteriales > Nakamurellaceae > Nakamurella. The sequence goes on from DATDBV010000145.1 coordinate 3,451, forward strand.
GCTCCGGGGCGACCGGGTCCACCCGCTGCCGGACGACCGGGCGCTGCTGCTGTCCGGGCGCCGGGCGGTGGTTGCCTTCGGCTCCAACGCCGCCCCGGCCCAGCTGGCGGCCAAGTTCGGGCCGACCGCGGCCGCGATCCCGGTGACCCGGGCCCGGCTGCACGGGTTCTGCGTCGGGCACTCGCCGCACGTCAGCGTTCCCGGGTACGTGCCGTGGGTCCTGGTCGACGCCCCCGGGTCGGTCGTCGACGTGGCGGTGCTGTGGCTGGACGAGGCGCAGCGGGCCCGGCTCGACGTCACCGAACCGAACTACGACCTGGTGCCGGTCGACGCGGCCCGGTATTCGCTGGTGGTCGAGGCAGTCGAGGTCGGCTTCGGCTACGCGGCGTACCGCGGACGATGGGGTGCACTGCGCTGGCCCGGCGAGCATCGACCGGCCCCGGCTGCCAGCCAGGTCGAGCTGTTCACCGGCCTGGGCCGGCTCGGCTGGTTCCGGGAGCTGGTCGGCCCCGGCGGTCTGGTCGAGCGTCAGCGTCGGCTGGCGGCCGACCCCGGCCTGCGGGATCGGGTGCGCGACGAACTGGCCGCCCGGGCAATGGTGGTGCCGGACGGCTGGGCGACCGGGTGAGCCGAAGCGGACGCCGACGCAGTCACAACCTGAGCGGTCAGTGCGCGGCGAACTCCTGGCTCGATACCAGCACCCGCTCGTCGTCCTGAGCATTCGGCCGCGCGGCCAGCGGCCGGCGCAGCGCCAACACCAGCGCGAGGGTGACCAGGGACGCGCCGAGGATCACCCCGGCCATCGGCACCGGTGATGCGGCGTCGAACAGCCCGGACAGCGGTGCGATGAACGCGCCGACCGCGAACTGGATCGCGCCGAGCAGCGCCGCGGCGCTGCCGGCCCGGTGCGCGTTCTGGGCCAGGGCGATCACCGGCACGGCCGGTAGCAGGATGCCGGCGGTCAGCAGGGTCAGTACCAGCAGAGCCGCGAGCGGCAGCACGCCCGCCCCGAGTACGGCGACGACCACCATGAGCGAGGCGGTGACGACGGAGAACAGCACCCCGGCGAGCAGGATCCGTTCCGGCCGGACCCGCCCGATCAGCGCCCCGTTGATCTGGGTGCCGACGGTGATGGCCACCGCGCCGGACGCGAAGATGGCGGCGAACTGCCCGGTGCTCAGCCCGAAGCCCTCCTGGAACACGAACGTGGCCGACGAGACGTAGGTGAAGATGCCGGCCAGCGAGAACCCGCCGACGAACGCCAGCCCGACGAACACAGGGTCGCGCAGCAGCGAACCGTAGGAGCGGGTCGCGGCGGCCAGCCCGCCGGCACGACGCCGCTCGACCGGGAGCGACTCCTTGAGGAACACCGCGGCCAGCCCCAGCAGAACCAGACCGACGACGGCCAGCGCAGCGAACATCATCCGCCAGCTGCCCCAGGCCAGGAACTGGGCCCCGATGACGGGAGCGATGGCCGGGGCCACGCCCACCACCAGCATCATCCGGGCCAGGGCCTTGCCGACCCGCACGCCCTCGAACCGGTCACGGATGATTGCCGTGGACAGCACCATCCCGGCGGCAGCGGTGAATCCTTGCACGAACCGCAGCGCGGTGAGCATTTCGACCGAGCCGGCGAACACGATGCCGAGCGAGGCGATGACGTAGGCCCCGAGTGCGACCAGCAGCGGCAGGCGTCGGCCGAGCGCGTCGGACACGGACCCGATCACCAGTTGGCCCAGCGCCAGCCCGGCCAGGGTCGCCGTGATGGTCAGCTGCACGGCCGCGGGGTCGGTGGCCAGGTCGGTGGTGATCGTCGGGAACGCGGCGAGGTACATGTCGATGGTGAACGGCCCGATCGCGGTGAGCGCACCGAGCAGGACGATCAGGGACGCCGGGATGCGCGTCTGTCGTTGGATTGGGCGGATGGTCATCAAGGGCCTGGCTCTCTCACAAATGGTTGACATTCAATTCACAAAAACTCCGAGGGGCGGCCGCGCATTCCGGGTTCGGGCCGCCCGGGTCATCGATCGTGACCGGTGTCACCGACCGGTCGGCCGCGGCCGCCCGGCGCCGATCGCGCCCGTCCGGCGGGCCGGGAGACCGCCCGCATCCGGCCGGTGTCCAGCGGCGAGTCGTCCCGGACCGGGCGGCCGGCGCGGTGGCCGGGGGTCCGGCCCAACGGGAGTCGGTGCGGCCCGGTCTGGTCCGCCGGGATCGGGCGCCGCTCGCGGGGTCGCTCGGCCTGGACCCGTCCGGCCAGCGGACCCGCCTGCAGCAGGTGACCGGCCGTCCGGATGATCTCCAGCGAGTCGGCCAGGGCGGCCACCCGGGTGGGTCGCGGGCGCCGGGCGCGGCCGAGCACGTCGAGATCACGCAGCACCCGTTCGACGGCCTGCAACACCGGCTCGGACAGCTCCCAGCCGCTGCCGGCGCCGTCGGCAGACCCGCCGGGATGCATCATCCGCAGGTCGTCGGCCCGGTCCCGGGCCTCTCGCAGCCGGGCCAGCGCGTCGGCCAGTCGCCGTTCGGTGGCCTCGACGTGGTCGGTGCCCTGGTCCAGGGCCAGCGCGCCGAAGGCCTCGACGCCGGCCGCGACATCGGTGAGCAGGGCCGCGAACACCAGCCGTAGGTCCTCGCCCCGGCTCGGGTCGACGGTGGGGCGATCCCGCACGCCGTCCAGGATCGAGCGGAACATGCTGCGAACGGTCACCGTGGTGTGCTCCAGCGCGTCGAGCTCGTCGCGCAGGCTGCCGCTGGTGTCCGGGACGACCAGGGCGCGGCTGTTCAGCCGCCGGCCCTGCTCGGCCTGCCGCAACGCCTTGTCGATCTCCGGGACGCTGCGACTCAGTGAGCGCGCGTCGTCGATCCAGCGGGTCGCCTGGGCGGCGGTGATCGGCTCGGACAGTTCCGCGGACGCGGTGCGCAGCAGCCGGGCCAGTTCGGCGGCGAACCTCTGCACCGCCGAGGCGGCCGAGTCCGAGCCCGTCGCCGGCGGCAACACCAGGTTGACCAGCACGCCGATCGCCGCGCCGATCAAGGTCTCGCTGATCCGGTCGGTCGCCGCCGCCTCGGCCCCGCCGACGGCGAGCACGAGCATGGCGCTGATCGGTACCTCGATCAGATGCGGCCCCAGCCGCATCAACTGCCCCAGCATGATCGAGAGCGCGACCAGCGCGCCCAGGCTCCACCAGGTCAGGCCGACCACGCTGGAGAACAACACGGCCAGCAGCACCCCGGCGGTCACGCTGATGATGCGCTGAAGCCCGCTGGTCAGGCTGTCCTTGAGGGTGATCTCGACGACCAGCAGCGCGGTCAGCGGGGCCAGGATCGGCACGGTGCCGGGAAACAGCGCCAGGGCGACCGCGAACGCGGCGACGGCGGCGCCGGACAGCCGGATCGCCCGGCCGACCGCGGGACGTCCACGCAGGCGCAGCCGGGTCAGGCCGGCGCTGATGAATCGACGGATGGTGGTGGGCACCCGACCTGCTCCCTTCGGAGTATTGGAACGGTCCACATCGGACCGGCATCAGCAGGACGTGCTGTGCCGGGCGTCGGATGAGCCCGCATGATGTGATCTGTCGCATCCCCATTCGGAAATGCGAAGGATTGCCGCCCATGGACCTGCACGACTCGCTCCACCGGCTGGCCGGCGCGCATGGCATCGCCACCGAGTTCTGGGACTGGCAGGGTCGCCGCGTCCTGGTCTCCGACGAGTCCATCGGCCGGGTGCTCACCGGGCTCGGCGTCGACGTGTCCACCCCGGAGGCGGCCGAGCGGGCCCTGCGCGAGCAGGACGACGCGCCCTGGGCCCGCATGCTGCCACCCGCCCTGGTGATCCGATCCGGGTGGGCACCGACCGTGGACGTGCACGTCCGCGACGGCGCGCACCTGGACGTCTGGATCGAGCTGGAGGGCGGCGGATACCGCTCCAACCTGCACCAGGAGGAGAACTGGACACCGGCCCGACGCCTTGGGGACCGGCTGACCGGCCAGGCGACCTTCCGCATCCCCAACGACCTGCCAATGGGCTACCACCGGCTCAAGGCCTGGTCGGAGGGCGAGGAGGCGTCATGCGCCTTGATCGTCACCCCCGGGTGGGTCGGGCTGCCGGACCGGTTGGGGGGTGGACGCTCGTGGGGGATCGCCACGCAGCTCTACAGCGTGCGGTCGGCCGGTTCCTGGGGCGTCGGTGACGTCGTCGATCTGGAGGACCTGGCGGTGTGGGGTGCCGCGGAACTCGGCGCCGGCTATGTGCTGATCAACCCGCTGCACGCGGCCGAACCGTCCGGCCGGATGGAACCCTCGCCCTACCTGCCGACGACCCGTCGCTTCCAGAACCCCATCTACCTGCGGGTGGAACGGATCCCCGAGTACGCCGATCTCGCCGCCGACGATCGGGCCACGATCGAGCGGCTGCGGTCCGAGTTGCACGCGGTGCTGGACGGTGTCGACGCGATCGACCGGGACACCTCCTGGGCGGCCAAGACGAAGGCGCTGCGGCTGCTGCACGCGGTGCCCCGCTCGGCCGGGCGGGAGCTCGCCTACGCCGCCTACCGATCGCGGGAGGGTGCGGGGCTGGACAACTACGCGACCTGGTGCGCGCTGACCGACCGGTACGGCAAGGACTGGCACGAGTGGCCGGCGGAGTTGCGGCACCCCGCCGCCCCGGCGGTGATCGAGTTCGGCGAGGTCAACGCCGACGACGTCGACTTCCACCGCTGGCTCCAGTTCGTGCTGGACGAGCAGCTGTCGAACGCGCAGGTCGCCGCCCGCCGGGCCGGCATGGCGCTCGGGGTGATGCACGACCTGGCCGTCGGCGTGCATCCGGAGGGCTCCGACTCGTGGAGCCTGCAGGACGTCTTCGCGCAGGGGATCACGGTCGGTGCTCCGCCGGACGCGTTCAACCAGGCCGGGCAGGACTGGGCGCAGCCGCCGTGGCGCCCGGACCGGCTGGCCGAGGTCGAGTACGCCCCGTTCCGGGACATGGTGCGCACCGTGCTCCGGGCGGCCGGCGGGGTGCGGGTCGACCACATCATCGGCCTCTTCCGGCTGTGGTGGATCCCGGACGGGATGGGCCCGACCGAGGGCACCTACGTCCGGTACGACCACGAGGCGCTGATCGGCATCCTGGCCTTGGAGGCGTCCCGGTCGGGGGCGGTGGTGGTGGGCGAGGACCTGGGCACGGTGGAGCCGTGGGTCCGCGAGTACCTGTCCGAACGGGGCATCCTGGGCACGTCGATCCTGTGGTTCGAGTTCGAATTCGACGGGGACGGCCGGCCGCTGCGCCCGGAGCGGTGGCGCGCGTACTGCCTGGCCTCCGTGACGACCCACGACCTGCCGCCGACGGCCGGGTACCTGGCCGGCGACCATGTGCGGCTGCGGGCCGAGCTGGGCCTGCTCACCCGGTCGCTGGACGAGGAGTTGGCCGCCGACGACGCAGAACGGTCCGCCTGGATGACCGAACTCCGGCAACGCGGCGCGCTGACCGCGTCCTCGGTGTCGGACCAGCCGGATCCTGACGCAGCCGACCCCGCCGGACAGGAATTGGAGGCCACCGTCGCGGCCCTGCACCGCTACCTGACCTGGACCTCGTCGAAGCTGCTGTGCGTGGCGCTGACCGACATGGTGGGGGACCGGCGAACCCAGAACCAGCCGGGCACCGTCGACGAGTACCCGAACTGGCGGGTCCCGCTGACCGGCCCCGACGGTGCGCCCCTGGGGTTGGAGCAGGTGTTCACCTCGGCCCGGGCCCGCCGGCTCGCCGAGGTGGTCAACGAAACCTGAGCCGACCCGGCGCCGCGCGGATCAACTGCGCCGGGGGGTTGGTTGCCCGGGGAAGTTCGAGTTGCCTGGCGCGACCGGATGTTCCCCGCGGAGCGGTGGTGCCGCCTGGGAGGATGTGGTCGGGGAAGTTCGGGTTGCTTGGCGCGACCGGATGTTCCCCGGGGAGCGACGTCGCGGCGACCTCGGCTCAGGTTCGGGTCGTGACGGCCGCGGCGGCCAGCCGGTCGGCCGCGGCCCGGGCGGCGGCGCCGGGATCGTCGGCCTCGGTGATCATCCGCACCACCACCACCCGCCGGGCGCCCCGCTCGATGACCTCGTCCAGCCGCGCCAGGTTCTCGATGCCGCCGATGCCGAACCACGGCCGACCGTCCTGGTGGGCGGCGGCGTGCTCCAGCAGACCAAGGCCGGCGGCCGGGCGGCCGGGCTTGGTCGGGGTGGTCCAGGTCGGTCCGGCGCAGTAGTAGTCGACGCCGGCCTCGGCACGGGCGGCGTCGAGTTGGGCCGGGTCGTGGGTGGACCTTCCGATCAGCACCTCGTCGCCGACGATCCGCCTGGCCACCGGCACCGGCAGGTCGTCCTGGCCCAGGTGCAGGATCGGCGCCCGCGCCGCCAGCGCGACGTCGGCCCGGTCGTTGACGGCCCAAAGCCGGCCGTGCCGCTGCGCCGCCTGCGCAAAGACCTCCAGCAGCCGCAACTCGTCCCGGGCCTCGAGCCCCTTCTCCCGCAACTGCACGATGTCCACGCCGTTCGTCAGCACGGCGTCCAGGAAATCGGCGAGGTCACCCTGCCGGGACCGTGAGTCGGTGCACAGGTACAGGCGGGCGTCGGCCAGGGCGGCTCGTGGGCCGGTCAGCGTTGCGGTCACCGGCGTGAAGGTAGTCGCTGGAGGGGTTGCATTCCGGTGGCGCACCCGTACCGCCGGTCCGGTCGGTGCCGTAGGGTCGTGGGTGCACGCGGGAGCCCGATGGATCGGGCTGAGAGGGTGGCTGCCGGCCGCCGACCGTCCGACCTGAACCGGATCATGCCGGCGTAGGGAGAATGCCCCCGGACGAGCGGCGAGGTGGTGGCGCAACCCGGCCGTCCGCGTCGAGCGGAGGGATCGTGAGCGAGCTTGCCGAGCGAACCATCAGCACTAGCGCCGGCATCCCCGGCTGGGTGGCCGAGCCTGCGAGGTCACCCGGGGGGTGACGGCGTGAGCGGTGGTTCGGACGTGTTGGTGGTCGGGGCCGGGGTGATCGGGCTGTCCGTCGCCTGGCGCTGTCTGGCGCGTGGGCTGCGGGTCACCGTCGTCGATCCGGCGCCCGGGTCCGGCGCGTCCTGGACCGCCGCCGGCATGCTCGCCCCCGTCACCGAACTGCACTACGGCGAGCAGCGACTGCTGGCCCTGAACCTGGCCTCCGCCGCCCGCTATCCGGCCTTCGCCGCCGAACTCGCGGAGGTCACCGGCCGCCCCGTCGGCTACCGCCGCACCGGAACCGTGGTCGCGGCCTGGGACGGCGCCGATCTCGCCGCCCTGCGCGATCTCGCCGACTTCGCCCGCTCCCTTGGGCAGACGGTGCAGCAGCTGACCGGCCGCGAGCTGCGGTCGCTGGTGCCCGGTCTCGCGCCGGGGCTGCAGGGCGGCCTGCTCGCAGCCGACGACCACCAGGTCGACAACCGGCTGCTGCACGCCGCGCTGCTGGCCGCGGTGGCCATTGCGGGCGGGGCGCTGGTGCCCGAGCCGGTCGCCCGGATGGACGTCGTCGGTGGTCGGGTGGCAAGGGTCACGACGGCGGACGGTCGGGCCCTTGCCGCCGGCACCGTGGTGCTGGCCGCCGGCGCCCATTCGGGTCGGATCGCCGGCCTGCCCGACGAAGCCCGGCCGCGGGTGCACCCGGTGAAGGGGCAGACGCTCCGCCTGCGGATGGCCGCTGCGGCGTTGCCGGGGCGGATCGTGCGGGGCAGCGTCAAGGGATCCCCGGTGTACCTGGTGCCGCGCGACCCGGCGGCGAGCAGCTCCGGCGAGCTGGTGATCGGCGCCTCCACCGAGGAGTCCGGCTTCGACCGCACGCCCCGGGCGGGCGCGGTGTACGAGCTGCTGCGGGACGCCCAGTCGTTGCTGCCGGCCGTGTCCGAGGCCGAGCTGGTCGAGGTGAGCACCGGGCTGCGGCCGGGGTCGCCGGACAATGCGCCGCTCATCGGCCGCACGTCGGTCGAGGGTCTGGTCGTGGCGACCGGCCACTACCGCAACGGGATCCTGCTCACCCCGATCACCGGCGAGGGGGTCGCCGCGCTGATCGTGGACGGTTCGACGCTCCCCGATCTGCTCCCGTTCTCGCCGGAACGCTGTGTCCCCCAGGAGGTTCGATGAACGTGACGATCAACGGCCGGCCCCGCGAGGTGGCCGCCGGCATCACCCTGCAGGCCCTGGTCGCCGGTGAGGTCGGCGGCGGTCGCGGGGGTGCGGCGGCCCTCGACGGGGACGTGGTGCCCCGTTCGCAGTGGCCGCAGACGACGTTGCGGGACGGCAGCGTGGTCGAGATCGTCACGGCGGTGCAAGGGGGGTGAACACGGTGGCTGAGTTCTCCGCGGACGCCGACCCGTTCGTCGTCGCCGGCGTGACGCTGACGTCCCGGTTGCTGCTGGGCACCGGCGGCGCGGCCAGCATGACGGTGATCGCCGAGACGATCGACGCGTCGGGCACCGCGCTGTGCACGGTGTCGATGCGGCGGCACGGCGTGGCCGCCGAAGGTTCGCTGCTGGACGTGCTGGACGCCCGTGGGGTCCGGATCCTGCCCAACACCGCCGGCTGCCGCACCGCCCGCGAGGCCTTGCTGACCGCGGAACTGGCTCGGGAGGCGCTGGCCACCGACTGGGTCAAGCTCGAGGTGGTGGCCGACGAGTACACCCTGCTGCCCGACCCGATCGAGCTGCTGGACGCGGCCGAGCAGCTGGTCGCGCGGGGCTTCGTGGTGCTGCCGTACACCAACGACGACCCGATCCTGGCCCGCCGCCTGCAGCAGGCCGGGTGTGCCGCGGTGATGCCGCTGGGCGCGCCGATCGGCACCGGCCTGGGCCTGACCAACCCGCACAACATCGGCTTGATCGTGGCGGAGGCGACCGTTCCGGTGATTCTGGACGCCGGCATCGGAACCGCGTCCGACGCCGCGCTGGCCATGGAGCTCGGCTGCGACGCAGTGCTGCTGGCCTCCGCGGTCACCCGGGCGCAGCGGCCGGCGCTGATGGCGAGCGCCATGCGGCACGCGGTCCTGGCCGGGCGGGCGGCCAAGCTGGCCGGCCGGATCCCCAAGCGGGTGCACGCCCAGGTGTCGTCACCGACGCACGGGATGGCGGTGTTGTAAGACGCGCCGAATGCCGAACGCCCGGACGGTCCCTGTCGGGACCATCCGGGCGTTCGCGAGCAGGCTGGGCGGTGTCGGTCCGGAGCGGCTCTCATGCTCGCTCACTCCGCGGCGGACGCCGCGCTCGTCAACCTGGCTGTCAGGCCTGCGGCTTCACCGTGGCGAGGATCTTCTCGGTGTAGGCCTTCTGGTTGGCGACGAGCTTCTCGGTGAAGTCGAAATAGGCCGCGGAGACCTCTTCGACGGTCGGCAGGCCCTCGGGGGTCGGCAGCGACGGGACGTTCTTGGCGGCGTCCTTGGCGGCATCCGGGATGGCGGAGGTCACGCGGGCGACGGCGTCCAGGGAGGCGTCCTGGATCTTCTGGATGGCGGCCAGGTACTGCTCGGCGGCTTCCTGAGCCTGCTTGGCGAAGTCGGACATGGTGGTTCCTTTCGGTTGTCGGATGGCCGGTGACACGGTCCCGGCCGTCATGCGTAGTCTACCAAGCACTGCGATGTCAGTCAAGCAGCAGGTGCCCGGAAGATTGCCTGCTGTAGGCGCGGGCATCGCCGTCGGACTGCAGGACCCCGGTGACCTCCCGCGGCCGGCCGTCCGGGCCGTCGAGGTAGGCCATCGCGAACACCGGCCGGATCAGCCCGTCGACGCCCATGATCCGGTAGCGGAGCGCGATCATCCCGCCGTCGGCCAGCAGGTGCCGCCACGCCTGCGCGAACGCCGCGCGATCGTCGGGATGACGGTGGATCAGCAGCATTCGACCGTCCGGCCGGACCGCCGCCCACTGGCCCTGGCGGTATCCGTGCAACCGGTACACGCCGGGCGACCACCACCACTGACCGGACGTCAGTGACAACCGGAAGCCGCCCTTGATGCCGGCCGGCCGCTCAACGTGCTCGCGGCCGTGCGCCGCGCGGACCTCATCGTCCAAAGGGGGCAGCGACTGATTCACCATCGGACCATTCCTTCGGGGCCGCCTGGATTTGTCCGATTCCAGGTATAGCCCCTCACGGCCGGAATGACGCCACTCTGTGAGCAAATGAACGCGAACGGCGCACGGATCAGGGCGCCTTCTGCTTGACGTAGCCCCCCGGGGCCTCCTCGAGCGGTGCGAACTGGGCGCTGCCCAGCTTCGTGCGGGCCTTCACCTGGGTCCCGGCGCTGTTCGCCAGCCATTCGTACCAGGTCGGCCACCAGCTGCCCGGCACCTTCTCGGCGACCTCGAACCAGGCGTTCGGATCGGCCGGCGTGTCGCCGCCCTCGTGGGCCACCCAGAAGTTTCGCTTCATCTTGGCCGGCGGGTTGATGACGCCGGCGATGTGGCCGCTGGCCCCGAGGACGAAGGTCGCGTTGCGCAGCAGCTGGGTGCTCTCGTACGCCGAGTTCCAGGGGACGATGTGGTCCTCCTTGGACGCGTACACGAACACCGGGATGTCCAGGACGCCCAGGTCGACTTGCTCGCCGGACATGGTCAGCGCCCCCGGCTCGCGCAGCTTGTTCTCCAGGTAGGTGTTGCGAAGGTAATAGCAGAACATCGGTCCGGGCAGGTTGGTGTCGTCGCTGTTCCAGTAGAGCAGGTCGAACGCCGGCGGTGCCTGGCCCTTCAGGTACCCCTTGACGACGTACGGCCAGATCAGGTCGTTGGCCCGCAGCGCGGCGAACACCTGCGCCAATTCGCTGCCCTTGAGCAGGCCGCCGTTGCCGATGGCCTTCTCCCGGGCGACGACCCCTTCCTTGGTGACCAGCAGTCCGATCTCCCCCGTATCGGTGAAGTCCAGCAGGGTGGTCAGCAGCGTCAGGCTCGCGGCCGGGTGCTCCCCCTTCGCGGCGAGCACCGACAGGGCGCTGGCCAGCAGGGTGCCGCCGATGCAGAAGCCAAGGGCGCTGAGCTTGTCCGCCTTGCTGATCTTGAGCGCCGCCTCGATGGCGGTGAACACGCCCTGCTCCAGGTAGTCGTCCCAGGTCAGCTTCTCCTGGGAGGGGCCGGCGTTGCGCCAGGACACCAGGAAGACCGTGTGACCCTGCTCGACCGCATGGCCGACGAAGGAGTTCGCCGGCTGCAGATCCAGGATGTAGTACTTGTTGATGCACGGCGGGACGATCAGCAGCGGCCGCTTGTAGACGTTCTCAGTCGTCGGCGTGTACTGGATGAGCTGGATCAGCTCGTTCTGCAGGACGACGCTGCCGGGCGTGGTGCAGACGTTCACCCCGACCTCGAACGCCTTCTCGTCCGTCATCGAGATCCGACCCTTGGCCAGGTCCTCGGTGAACAGCTTCATGCCCTCGGCCAGGCTCGCTCCGCCGGTCTCCACGGCCAGTTGGAGCGCCTCGGGGTTGGTGGCCAGGGTGTTGGCCGGACTCAGTGCGTCGGCGATCTGGCGGAGGGCGAAGCCCCACTGGGCCTTGGACCGCTCGTCGATCGGGGCGGCGTCGAGCGCCTTCTGGGCGAGATCGGTCTGGGCCAGGTAGGTCTTGGCGACCAGCTCATAGCGCGGGTCCTTGCTCCATGCCTCGCTGCTGAACCTGCGGTCGGTGATGGCCGCGCCTGCATCGGGTTTGGCGGTACCGCCGGTGAACGGCGCCCAGAACGTCTTTATGGCGTCCTGCTGCCACTGGGTCATCTGGGCGACTGCCGCGGTCCAGGGCGCGGCCGCGGCGCTGACCGCAGCCGAGGTGTTCGCGACGTCGCCCTTGGGCCACAGCACCATCGGGTTCTGGGTCTTGATCAGGTTGGTCAGCCAGGCGGTGGGGTCCGGCAGCGGTGAGTTCATCTGGGCTCCATGGTGATCGCGGCACGAGCAGTACGAGCCTGCCATGTCACGGCCGACCACGCCGCACGTGTCCCACTGAGTGGTCCAGTCCAATGGCGTCATGATGACGTCATCGACGACGGGGTTGACACCACGCGTGTTTTGGATGGATAGTCACTGCATGACTAATCAGGGTGCGCGCCGGACGCCGCTTCGCCCCAGTCCGCTCACCCTGATGGTGCTGGTGCTGCTGGCCGAGGCGCCGATGCACCCGTACGAGATGCAACGGGTGATGCAGGCCCGGGGCAAGGACACCGTGGTCCGGGTCCAGCGGGGGTCGCTCTACCCGGCGGTCGAGCGGTTGGCGGCGGCCGGCCTGATCGAGCCGGTGGAGACCGAGCGGGAGGGACGCCGGCCGGAACGGACCGTCTACCGGATCACCGAGGACGGCCGGGACATCGCCGAGCAGTGGCTGACCGAAATGATCCGGACCGTCCGGAACGAGTTCGCCGAGTTCCCCGCGGCGCTGTCGTTCCTGCCGCTGCTGTCCGCGCCGGACGCCCGGGCCGAGCTGACCGCGCGCCTGGTCGCACTGGGCAAGGAGATCGCCGCCATCCGGTCGGTCACCGAGGACCTGAACGAGAGATTCCGGCTGCCCCGCCTGTTCGTGATCGAGACCGAGTACCAGCTGACGATGCTGCAGGCCGAGTACCAGTGGGTCAGCTCGGTGGTCGACGACATCGCCGAGGGACGGCTGACCTGGGACGCCAAGCAGATCCGCGAATGGGCGGACGACATCCAACGCCGGACCGGGATCATGCCCGGAATGCCCAGGCCGATGCCCGGCGACCGGCCGCCGTAGGTCCCTCGGGGAGCCGGCGGTGTGCGCCAACACACCACCGGCCCGGAGCGGACATGCGGTCCGCACCCGCACCGCGTCAGCGCCAGATCACCGAACCGACGGCAAACCCACCACCGACTGTGCAAGGAGATTTTCCCATGCCCACAACCAGAGGGGACTCGGTCCGCTCGTCATTCACTGTGACCGGCGTCCCGGTCCATGGTCACCGACCCGTTCGGCCGACCCTGGTGATCGCGGTGTTCTGCCTGGGCCTGTTCATGACCCTGCTGGACATCACGATCGTCAACATCGCCATCCCCGACCTGGTCACCGACCTGAACGCCACGCTGGAGACCGTGCTCTGGGTGGGATCGGCCTACTCGCTGACCTACACCGTGCTGCTGATCACCGCCGGACGGCTGGGCGACATCCACGGCCCCCGGCGGCTGTTCCTCATCGGGTTGGCGGTGTTCACGCTGGCCAGCCTGGCGTCCGGGCTCGCCCAGACGCCCGGTCAGCTGATCGCGTTCCGCGCCCTGCAGGGCGTCGGCGCGGCCCTGCTGGCCCCGCAGGGGCTGCCGCTGATCACCTCGATCCTGCCCGCCGAGAAGCGGGGCCCGGCCTTCGCCGCCATCGGCGTCATGTCCGGATTGGGTGTGCTGGCCGGGCCCACCCTGGGCGGATTCCTGGTGACCAACGTCGGCTGGCGGTGGATCTTCTTCCTGAACGTCCCGATCGGCATCGCCGCACTGGCCCTGGCGTTCGCGTTCATGCCGGACGTGCGGCCGGGTCGACCGCACCGGCTCGACCTGATCGGTGTCGCGTTGCTCACCGCCGGGCTGTTCGGCGTGGTGTTCGGGCTGATCGAGGGGGAGCGCTACGACTGGGGCACCGTCGCCGGCTTCGTGACGATCCCGCTGATCATCGGGGTGGGCCTGGTCCTGCTCGGGCTGTTCGTGTGGCGACAGGTCCGCACCCAGGACCGGGAGTCGCTGTTGCCGTTCGCCGTGTTCGGCGACCGGACGTTCACCGTGATGACCCTGGTCCTGCTGGCGCTGGGCTTCGCGATGGTCGGCGTCTTCCTGCCGCTGACCATCTACTACCAGTCCGTGCTGGGACTGACCGCGGTCGCCGCCGGGCTGGTGATCGGCACGCAGTCGATGGCCATGATGATCGCCTCCGGAGTGATGGGTGGACTCTCCGGGTCGGGTCGGATCAACATGAAATGGGCGCTGATCGCCGGGCTGCTGCTGTTCGCCGCCGGCATGGGGTACGTGGTGGCGGTCGCGGCGCCCGACTCGGGCCAGTGGACGTTCGTGCCCGGCCTGGTGACGGCGGGAATCGGGCTGGGCTGTGTCTGGACGCCCGTGTTCGGGCTGGCCACCCGGGACATGCCGCCCTCCCGCGCCGGGATCGGCGCCGGCGTGCTGGACACCGTGCAGGAGTTCGGCGCGGTCCTGGCCAGCGCGGTCCTGGGGGCGCTGCTGGCCAACCGGCTGGCCGACGCACTGGTGACCCAGGCCTCGGTGGCGGCGGCCGGGTTGCCGCCGGCGGCGCGGGAGCCGTTCGTGGCGGGCATGACGCAGGCCGCGGCCGGTGGCCTGCAGGTCGGCGCGGGGCAGGTGGAGTCCGCGCTGCCGGCCGAGGTGCCGGCCGAGGTGGCCGAACAGATCTCCGCGGCCGCGCACCACGCCTTCGCGGCCGCCTTCACCGAGGCGATGGACCCCGTGATCCTGGTGGCGGTCGGCGCCGTCCTGGCCGCGGCGGTGGCGGTGCTGTTCGTGCTGTCGACGGGCGCCTCGCGG